>JAZLIP010000030.1:0-14014 GCA_045617445.1 Lachnospiraceae bacterium
ACGATACACCCGAGGCAGTTGTTCTGTCAGGGTTCGATCCGATTAGGCGAGAAGTTGCCAGAATCGCTCTTGAGAAGCTGATAGTTGATGGCCGAATCCATCCTTCAAGAATCGAAGAGATGGTAGAAAAGGCCGAGAAGGAAGTCGAGAATGTTATTCGCGAATCCGGTGAATCGGCTACTCTCGAAACAGGTGTACATGGAGTACATCCGGAACTTGTTAAACTTCTGGGACGGATGAAATTCAGAACCAGTTATGGTCAGAATGCGCTTAAGCATTCGATTGAAGTATCGCTTTTGTCAGGTTTGTTGGCACAGGAAATAGGTGTTGATGTTCGTGTTGCAAAGCGTGCAGGTCTTTTACATGATATTGGAAAGGCCATCGATCATGATATGGAAGGAACACATATTCAGCTTGGTGTTGAATTATGTAAGAAATATAAGGAATCTGCAATTGTAATTAATGCAGTAGAGGCACATCACGGTGATGTTGAACCTCAGTCCTTGATAGCTTGTATCGTTCAGGCTGCTGACGCGATAAGCGCAGCAAGACCGGGTGCAAGAAGAGAAACTTTAGAGACTTATACAAACAGATTACAGCAATTGGAAGATATTACAAACGGCTTCAAGGGAGTCGACAAATCTTTTGCTATTCAGGCGGGTCGTGAGGTTCGTATTATGGTAGTTCCTGAACAGGTTTCAGATGCCGATATGGTATTGCTTGCTCGTGATATTTCAAAACAGATTGAAGAAGAGATGGAATATCCGGGACAGATTAAGGTTAATGTGATTCGTGAGAGTCGCGTTACCGATTATGCTAAATAATGTATAATTTAAAGGTCTTGAATGTGAATTCAAGACCTTTTTTGAGCGTTGAATAAGCCTGTAATAATTGGAAGGTGGGTGGAAGTGAACATATAATTGTGTTTAGACAAATAAAAAAACCACAAATATTGAATTTGTGGTTTAAAGTAGCGAGGAAGAGACTTGAACTCTTAACCTCCCGGGTATGAACCGGACGCTCTAGCCAGTTGAGCCACCTCGCCAAATCAGTGCGGATTTTCAACCCGCTTTGCTATTATACTAGGAATTGATTGGATTTGTCAAGCTGTTTTTTAAAAAAACAATAGCTTTTGAATTTGTAGTCATTTGTATTGAATTTGTTTTGCGATTTTTTTGGCTTAGCTTCAAGTTTATTAGTGTTTGAATTAGAGATAAAAAAATGGTAAAATATCGTTTAGGATTGTATAAAAGTGACTTTGTAAAAGACTATATCATATATTTATTTGGAGGTATTCATATGAGTAAGAAGTATGCTTTACTTGTTGAATTGTTTTTGGGTGTTACCCTTTGCGGTTGTAATGCTAATATAGATGCAAATACTATTCAGAACTTTACCGATACGGTAAATCAGTTTGCCGAGAGTGTGCAATCCATACAAACAGATGTTAATTCTGTCAATGATGCAATTTCGAGTAGCGTTGAGAATATAAATACTGTTATGGAATACTACAATGAGGAGGCGTTTAAAGACATTCCTAATGTTGATACACCACTTGATGAAGAGGATGTGAACAATCTTGTTGCGGCAGGCGAAGAGAAGGTTAACGAGTTGATAGATGAGTATGTTCCGGAAGATGCAGTGTATGACGTACTCGATGAGAAGGATATGGACTTCTTTACGGAATTTTTCAACGCTCCTGCGGCAAAGGGATTTTTGTTAAACACCTATGAAAAGCCGGAAAGCTGTGATTTAAAGGTTGCATTTATGAATAATGAGGATTTGATGTCAGGACGCTCAGGCAAGATTAAAGTGTCGGAAGATGATGTAAATGAAATTCTTATGAAATATTTGGGAATGAAAAACAAGGATATGGCGGAACCGCTTCGTTTTAGTAAGACAAAAGATGGTAATATGGCTGAAATTAATGCCGGAAGTGCTGCTGATGTTGAATTTTATTGCAATGGCGGATTTTATTATAATGATATTTATGCTGTTATGATGTGCGATGCGAAGGTTTCCGATAATTTCACATTTACCGTTTTTGAGAAGATTTCCGATGAAAAAGTGAAAATTTATATGAATTATTGGAGTTGCGATATGCTTGATGTCAATTGGGATGGTTCAATGCTTTACGATTTGTATGATTTGATGCTTTCGTCATGTTTACCGATTGACATTTCGGATATTGATATTGCGGGAATGGTTTCAAATATTCCTGTGGATGAGATTAAGAGTGCTATAGAGGATATTTCTTCCGAAAACATTGAGGATGTTGCTAAACTTGTTTCATCAAAGACTATTAAGGGTAAAGAAGTAAATACATATCTTAAGGAATTTGAAGGTTACGAGGTTTACTATAAGGATGTTCTGAACAGCGCAATGGATGAGGTTGAAGACTTTATAATTTCGCAAATTGTTGTTACCGGTGATGATTATTTGACCGAAGAGGGAATTTCAGTCGGTGATTCCAAAAAGGATGTTATTGCGGCTTATGGAAAGGGTCATGAAATAAGATTGCCGGGCGGTAAGAAACAATTGGATTACGAATTGGATGATCAAACAATTGTATTTACGATTAATCGTGAAGGTGATGTTGAAGAAATTTGTATATATGTTCCTGAAGAAGTTGATATGTAATAATTTGATTGCGCATTGAACCTATAGGAGGAGATTGTTTTGAAAGTATTGTTCATTGGTGGTACAGGTACAATTTCATCTGCCATTACAAGAGAACTTGTGGGTAGAAGTGAAGAAGTGTGGCTTATTAACAGAGGTCGAAGAAGCAATGAATTTGATGGAAAAGTAAAACAAATCAAAGCTGACGTTAATGAAGAAGAAATTATTGCAAAAGCGATTGACGGTGAAGAATTTGATGTAGTTTGCGATTTTATCGGATTTGAACCGGCTGCTGTTGAACGTGATTACAGATTGTTTAACGGTAAGACAAGACAATATATGTATATATCATCTGCCTCCGCATATAACAAGCCTTTATCAGATTATATTATTACGGAAGGTACAACTCTTTCTAATCCTTATTGGGAATATTCGAGAAACAAAATCAGATGTGAAGAAATTCTTTTAAAGTATTACAGAGAAGAAGGTTTTCCGATTACTATTATTCGCCCGAGTCATACTTATTCCGAAAAATCAGTTCCGCTTGGTGTACATGGTAGAAACGGTTCTTATCAGGTACTAAAAAGGATGTTGGATGGTAAAAAGGTAATTATTCATGGTGATGGAACAAGTTTATGGACTATGACTTGTAATGAAGATTTTGCTAAGGGATTTATTGGTCTTATGGGCAATCCGAAGGCGATAGGCGAAGCTTTTCAGATTACCGCGGATGAGAGCCATACGTGGAATCAGATTTATGAGATTATTGCAAGATGTCTTAATGTAAAGCTTAACGCAGTTCATGTTTCCAGCGAATTTCTTGCTTCGGTAGGAAATTTTGATTTTACCGGCGGTCTTATTGGTGACAAAGCAAATACTGTTGTTTTTGATAACAGTAAACTTAAAAATGCGGTGCCTGGGCTTAATATGAATATAAGGCTTGAAGACGGATTAAAGAGAACGGTTGATTATGTTTTGTCACATGAAGAATGCCAGATTGAAGATCCGGAATTTGATAAATGGTGTGATGCTGTAATTGACGGACTTGAAAATGCAAAAAAACAGTTACTGTGCAGTCGGTAACAAAAATAAAATATGAATGGGGTGTCTTGATGAGAGTTGGAATGGGTTATGATGTTCATCGTTTAGTTGAAGGCCGTGCTCTTATTCTTGGTGGTGTGAATATCCCTTATGAGAAAGGTTTATTGGGTCATTCTGATGCTGATGTTTTAGTGCATGCCATAATGGATGCGATTCTTGGAGCGGCGGCTCTGGGGGATATAGGCAAGCATTTTCCTGATACCGACGAGAAATATAAAGGAATATCAAGTATTAAGTTGTTGCAGTATGTTGCTGAATTAATTAGTGATAATCAGTATGTTGTTGAAAATATTGATGCAACGATTATTGCTCAGAAACCGAAAATGCGACCTTTTATCGATGAGATGGAAGCGAATATTTCCAAAGCTCTGGGGATTGATTTACACCAGATTAACATAAAGGCGACTACGGAAGAAGGTCTGGGATTTACGGGAATAGGAGAGGGAATATCTTCGCAGGCGATTTGTTTACTGAGTTCTGTTAAGGAACTGACGTCGGTGCGTGTAGATGAATATAATTTCTCGGAAGATAAATGCAGTAATTGTTCGGGTTGTACTTCTAAGGCTTAAAGGTTGCTTGGGTTAATTAGGTGTATATAGCTTTTGGACACAGATATCGTTTGAGGTGTGATTTGATATAAATAATCTTGAACATTGGAGTTGATATGGGTTTAATATCAAATATTAAAAATGAAATACAGATTGTGAGAGAACGTGATCCGGCAATTCATTCCTCGATGGAGGTGTTACTTTATCCGAGTTTTCGGGTAATGTTGCATTATCGTTTGGCTCATAAATTATATCTTAAGAAACATTATTTTTTGGCTCGATATATTTCACAACGCGGTGTTCGAAAGACCGGTATTGAAATACATCCGGGTGCAGTAATCGGGGATGGTTTTTTTATTGATCACGGTAACGGTGTTATTATCGGTGAGACAACTATTATCGGAAATAATGTGACTTTGTATCAAGGGGTGACTCTTGGCGGAACAGGTAAGGAAAACGGTAAACGTCATCCTACAATTGAAGATAATGTAATGATATCAGCCGGAGCTAAGGTGCTTGGTTCTTTTACTATTGGGGCAAACAGCAAAATTGGTGCCGGTTCTGTTGTACTTGAAGAGGTTCCGCCCAATTGTACCGTTGTTGGTGTTCCAGGGCGAATTGTAAAACAGGAAAATGTCTCAATCCCGCGAGAATCGCTTGATCAGGTGCATCTTCCTGATCCCGTAAATGAGGATATACGGAATCTTCAGAAAGCAAATTCCGAGCTTACAAACAGGTTGTTAGACTTGGAACAGAATCTTCGAAATTTAAAAAATACTACTCGTGGTTAATACTTTAAATATGGCGAAGTAACAACATGAGCAAAAGAAAAGCCTTGAAAAGGCGATTTTGCGAATGGTGTTCTGAATAGTTACGTAATTTGATTAAATCAAAGTAACTTAAAGAGCTCTGTTCTAAAAATGTGAAGGGATTGAACGTAACAAAAGTAACTGTAAATGAACAACAAATGTTAGGAGAAATGATAAAAAATATGAAAAAGAGATTAGTTGCATTTTTAATCAGTTTGGTAATGATTGTGGGTAGTATTCCTTCTTCCGAGGTTTTTGCATCAGAACTTTTGCTTGATGGTAATTTGAACGAAGTGATTGAAGAAGATTCAGATGTACTTTTGAGCGGAGAATTTTCTGATCAAATGTTGCTTGGTAATTCAACCGAAGAATCGGAAGCGCTTGAAATGGAAAATTCCGATGATTTTGATTTGGAAAGCAATGCTGTCAGCGGGGAGAATATAGAAGAGGGAGAGCAAAACGTTGAATATGAAGACGTTGCGGAACTTAGTAGGTATGTCACCGGTATTGATTATGTTGCAAATGAAGTATATGCACTTACCGAGGATGCCGATGAGGCAACAGGCATTGGTGCAATGCTGAATGCCAAATTGATTTCACATGAATACGGTGTTGCTAAGTTCAGGCTTTCTGAAGGAATGACGGTGCTTGATGCAATAATTTTGTCGCATAGTGAAGAATGGAGTTATTCGGCAATTTATGCTAATTATTTGCGTAAACAGATGCTTGATATTGATATAGCTGAAGAAAGTGATTTGATTGACGAAGATAATGCATCGGGAGTTGACAGCGATATTGATTCAAATAAATCACATATCATGGACAGTATTTTATATTATGTTAATGATATGTATGTTGGTGATGAAAAATCAAGTTTCTACCAGAAACAACATGATGTTGTCGGTTCAAAATATGCATGGGTTGCAGGATATAGAGGTGCCGGGGTTAAGGTTGGCGTATTGAGTTCCGGCGTGAATGAAGTTAATGATGTCAAAGTTGTAGCGCACAATAATTTTACAGCAGAAGTGGCAGAAGATGAAATTGGTGATGGTACTTTTGGAGCAAGTGTTGTTGGTGGAAAGCTTGACGGCTCTTATGGTGCCGGTATCGCACCGGATTGTAGTATTTATGATTTTAAGGTTGTTGATAAGTATGGTGATGCTACTGATTCCTCACTTATTGCGGCAATTAATTATGCGGTAACAGCAAAAATTGATATTGCTCTGATTGGCGTTTCGGGTATTCAGAAATCGGCTGCTTACGAATTGGCACTTAATAAGGCTTATAATGAAGGTGTATTATTAATTTCAGCAGTAGGTAGTAGCGGCGGAAGTAATGCAACTTATCCTGCCGGATATGATTGCGTCTGTGCTGTAGCTATGACTGATGCGAATGGAGCGAAAATAGCATCTTCTGATTCTGGTAGTTTTGTTGATTTTGCTGCACCGGGGAATTTTGTTTCGGGTTCAATGAAGACTTCAGGTTACAATTACTATTCGGGTACGTATGCTGCAGGTGCGGTTTTTGCAGGTGAAGCAGCAGTAATTTTGTCTGCAAAGAATTCAATTCCTGAATTAAAGGGTAAGACGGGTGTAAATCTTCTGGAAGCATTAACCAAGTATATGAAGAGTAATGCCAAGAGTGCCGGAAATGGAATGGGAGCAGGCGTTGTTGATTTAAAGAAGGTATTTGCCAAGAAATCAATTTCCGAAGCACCAAGTGCACCTATGATTGGTAATTATTCTATAACAGGGGAAAATTCAGTAGTTGAAATTAAGCTGGAACAGCCGGACGCTGTTGCAATCCTTTATACAATTGATGGTTCGACACCTACCTATAAAGATGGAACTATGGGTGCGAAGACTGTTTTTTATGATGGATTGATTGATATACCGGTTGTTGAACTCAAGTCGCGTACAATCACGGTAAAGGCAATTGCAATTAATAAAGCGGGGTTGTGTAGTAAAGTAGCAACAAAGAAAGTTTCAATCAAAGATTCCGATATTAAATCGCTTGGTATTTCAATAAAAGGTCAACCAAAGATTGGTGCAGGCATGTCGGCAGCTTTTACGGTAACGGTAGTTCCTTCTGTTTTGAAAAATAAGAATTATAGTTGGGAAGTAAGGAAATCAGGTGTATCGGTATCGGGCTTTAAGTTTTCTAAAGGCAAATTATCCGTTCCAAAGGATGCTGTGCTGGGAAATTATACATTAAATGTTTATTTTCCTTCGACGAGTGTAAGCGCATCAGCGGCGTTTGAAGTAACAAGCGGACAAAAAGTTCAATTTGTTAAACCGGATACTTCAAAATATGCACCCAAAAAGAAAGTAATTGAGAAAGTAATTGAGAGTACGACTACTTTTTCTGCATTAAATGATTTTGTATTTACGGAGGGTGCATCCAGAAATGATTTCTATGTAACATTAGCAGAATCCAATCCGGGAATGGCTTATTTGAATTCGGATAATGTTTTGACTATAAGTAAGGCGGGAAATTTGAGTGTTACCGTTACTGCTTTGGATGGATACACGAAACCGGCAACGGTTACTTACTGTGTTTATAAAAAGGCCGCAACTGCCGAAATATTAAGAACCGATGTAGCGGATGTTTATGAAAATAATTTCAACGTTGCTAAAGGAAAGTCTATGGCGCTTGGACTTAATGTTTCTCCTTCGGATGCAAGTGGGTATACTGTTGAGTGGATTCAAAGCGAGTTGATGAAACGAAACGGAATTACAGTCAAAAACGGTGTAATTAAAGTTGGCAAAAAAGCAAGTATCGGAAACTACAGTTTATCGGTAAAAATCATTAACAAAGATACTACCTCATTTACAAGATCTATTTCTTTCGAAGTTCTTGATAAGGCTACGTCCAAAATCAGCTTAGTGTCGAATGAGAGTACAACAAAGGTATTTCGTTGTGATAACAGATTTAATTCTTCACTTACAAAGGGAAGTATTAAGGTTAAAGTTGATGCGCCAAACAATTTCTACAGTGTTTCCACAAGCAATGATTTAATTCGTATCACAAATACTCCGATACCTAACAGTGAAGGTATCATGCTTATTAGTTATGAGGTAGATACTGATGGTGTAGGTACATCCAATATTATTGTTACTGCATTGGACGGGTCCAAGAAAACACTTAAAACAAAGATAAACGTTCTTAATCCGGTATCCGCAGTTAATGTTACATCTAAGGGAGCTTCTTCATGTTTGATTGCCGGAAAATCAATGCAACTTACCGCACAAGCAGTTGATGGTTACGGAAAGCTTGGAAAAATTGCATTCGATTGGAATTTTTCTATAAGTTCCGGAAATCTTATGCCTTCGGATATTACTCTTAAGAATGGCAAGATTTCTGTAAAAAAAGGTAAATATGGACAGATTTTTGTTTATGCATATTCAAAAGACGGCAGTGGGGCTTATGGATATATTTTCTTGAATGTAACAAGTGGATTTAAAACACTTGAGTTATATGTGCATGAATATGATTATGAGCCTATTAAAAAAACACTGGTTACAGGTAAAACATATACTGATTTAAGTCCGGATTCAGAAAGGATAACCAATTTCATCTACTACAAAGTTGTACCTGTGAATCCTTCGGAACCAAGTGAGTTCTGGCCACGGGTTTATTCTACTACATCATCGGTTGAAGTCGGATCGACAATGATTCATGACAAGGAGTTTGATGTTAAGAAGGTAGATTATGCAATGGGTAAGCTTTGGGTGTATTCATATACGCCCGGTAAAGTAACTACTACTGTATTTACTGAGGATGGTTCGTTGAAGACAAGTTGTAAATGGGAAATGCGTAAGGTTTATTAATAAATATTATATCCGTGATTGGAGGAAAAAATTGAGATTATATAATTCACTTACAAAAAATGTAGAAGAGTTTGTCCCAAATGAGGGCAATAAGGTCGCCATGTACACATGCGGTCCGACAGTATATCATTTTGCACACATAGGAAACTTAAGAAGTTATATGTGTGAGGATGTATTGGAAAAGTTGCTTAGATTTTCAGGGTATGATGTTAAACGTGTAATGAACATTACCGATGTTGGACATTTGTCTTCGGATGCTGATACCGGCGAGGATAAAATGCTTAAAGGTGCTAAGCGCGAACATAAGACAGTTATGGAAATTGCAAAGTTTTATACGGATGCATTCTTCAGTGATTGTGCGAAGCTTAATATTAAAACTCCGGATGTGGTGGAGCCTGCGACAAATTGTATTCCGGAATTTATTAATATGATAGAGGTTCTCCTTGATAAAGGATATGCATATAAATCAGGCGAGAATGTTTATTTTGATACATCAAAGCTTAAAGAATACTATGTTTTCGGAAATCAGAGTGAAGAAGAATTGATGATTGGTGTTCGTGATGATGTTTCGGAAGATGAAAATAAACGTAACAAGAATGATTTTGTGTTGTGGTTTACTAAATCAAAATTTGAAGATCAGGCGCTTAAATGGGACAGCCCGTGGGGCGTAGGGTATCCGGGGTGGCATATTGAATGTTCCTGTATCAGTATGAAACATCTTGGTGAATATATGGATATCCATTGCGGTGGTATTGATAATATGTTCCCGCATCATACTAATGAAATAGCACAAAGTGAGTCGTATTTGGGACACAAATGGTGCAATTATTGGTTTCATGTACATCATTTGAACGATGAAACCGGTAAGATGAGTAAGAGCAAGGGTGAATTTTTGACAGTTTCTCTGCTGGAAGAGAAGGGATATAATCCACTTGTTTACAGGATGTTTGCGTTGCTCTCACACTACAGAAAACCACTTACGTTTTCTTATGAGACGTTAGACCAGACCGCTGCAACATACAAGAAACTAAGGAGCAAAATTGTATCAATTAAAGATGATGGAGAAGTTGATAAGGATCTTCTTAAGGAATGGCATGACAAATTTGCGGAAGTTGTCGGTAATGATTGTAATACAGCGATGGGAATTACATTGCTTTATGATGTGCTCAAAGCTGATATGAACGGTGCAACGAAGAGAGCAATCATCGGTGATTTTGATTATGTATTATCTCTTGATTTGCTTAAGGAAGATGAACATGAAGAAATTGATGATGAATTAAGCAATTATGTTGAAGCTAAAATAGCTGAAAGAGCTGAGGCTAAGAAGAGTAAGGATTTCGCCAAAGCTGATGCTATCCGCGATGAGTTGTTATCAAAGGGAATTGTGATTAAGGATACAAGAGAAGGCGTTGTATGGAGCAAAGCGTAATGGATGAAGTGAGTATTCTTGAAAATATTAAGAGTCAGTTTGGATTAAAGGATATAAATGCAAAGTCATATTCTCCTTTGTCACTTGCATTTATTGGGGATTGTGTTTTTGACCTTGTAGTTAAAACTGTTATGGTCGAGACGGCGAATTGCCCGGCGAATGTTCTGCATAAAAAAACAAGTGCGATTGTGAAGGCAAATTCGCAGGCGAGAATGGCAGAGTTTTATCTTGATAAGGATATACTTGACGAAGAAGAGAAAACAATCATGAAGCGCGGACGAAATGCTAAATCATATACGCAAGCCAAGAACTCATCGGTGATTGATTACAGAAAAGCTACCGGTGTTGAGGCTTTGATAGGTTATCTTTATTTGGAAGGACGTCTGAAACGCGCCGTCGAGCTTGTGAAGATAGGAATGAACTGTCTTGGTGGGTCTTGAATCGGATTTGGAGAGAAATTATATGGCATACGAAGAAATATTGATTGAAGGAAGAAATGCGGTTGTTGAGGCATTACGTGCAGGCAGAACCATAGATAAAATATTTATTCTGGATGGGTGTCAGGACGGACCTATTAATACAATTAAACGTGAAGCGAAGAAAAGTGAAGCGATTATTAAATTTGTTGATAAAGAGCGACTTGATATGATGAGTAAGACGGGACATCATCAGGGCGTAATTGCTCAGGGTGCGGTTTATGATTACGCGGAAGTGTCTGACATACTTAATATCGCGAAAGAAAAAGGTGAAGATCCGTTTGTGATTCTTCTTGATAACATTGTTGATCCGCATAATCTTGGCGCGATTATTCGTACGGCGAATCTTGTTGGTGCTCATGGTGTAATTATTCCTAAAAATCGTGCTGTTGGGTTGACTGCTACTGTTGCAAGGACTTCTGCCGGCGCACTTAATTATACACCGGTTGCTAAGGTTACAAATATCGGTAAAACTATTGATGCGTTAAAGAAAGAAGGATTATGGTTTGTATGTGCTGATATGGGCGGCGAAGTAATGTATAAACAGAATCTGACGGGACCAATCGGGCTTGTTATCGGCGCGGAGGGTGAAGGAGTAAGCAGACTTGTGAAGGAAAAGTGTGATTTTGTCACATCGATTCCAATGAGGGGTGATATAGATTCCCTTAATGCATCTGTTGCAATGGGAGTGCTTTCTTACGAAATTCTTCGTCAACGAATCATGAAAGATTAGAAGTACTATAAAAGGGACTTAATATCGGCATGGTCTTTAGGCTTTAGTGATTGGGAGTTTTGGCGTGTGAGTTACAATAAATATGAAGGAGTCGATGATAAAGAGCTTATTTTAAGATATCGCGAAGGGGAGAGCGATATCATCGACTATATTATGGAAAAGTATAAGAATATTGTCCGTGGTAAAGCCAAAGCAATGTTTATTCTCGGTGCCGACAATGATGACCTGATTCAAGAAGGAATGATTGGGTTGTTTAAAGCTATAAGAGATTATGATACAGGCAGAGATGCAAGCTTTCATACATTTGCGGAGTTGTGTATTTCAAGGCAGATATATACTGCTGTGCAGGCGTCAAGAAGACAGAAACATATTCCTTTGAATAATTATATTTCGATATATGGACAGGTTGGTGAGGGTTATGATGAAGAAGATAAGTATTTGATTGAGGTTCTTCATTCAATATCAGAACAAAGTCCTGAAGAAATGTTTATTGATATGGAAAATATCAATGGTCTTGAACTTGAAATAGAGGAAATACTAAGTCCGTTGGAAAAACAGGTTTTGGAATTACATTTAACCGGCATGTCATACGTTGAAATTGCAAAAGTACTTGGCCGGGACGAAAAATCTACGGATAATGCTTTACAACGGGTGCGAGGGAAAATTAAGAAGATTGTTGATAAAATGAATAAGCGATAATCATATAGTGGTATTAACAAAAACCCCCGGTTTACACCGAGGGTTTTATGCTGCTAAGCAGAATCGAACTGCTGACCTCATCCTTACCAAGGATGCGCTCTACCGACTGAGCCATAGCAGCGAAACAATACTTAAACATTATATCTGTATGATTTGTATTAGTCAATAGTGTATTTTTATATTTTTTTTGTTTATTCTATCTGAATTAGAAAGATAAAATTTGTCTATAAATCACAAAGAAAAAAATTGCACTTGATTTTTAGAAATGTGAATGATATATTTTTCACATCAAATGATTTATCATTTCTGAGACATATTGAATCAATTCGTGGCAGTCGTCCGAAAATTCAAGTTGTTGTTTGATTAAGTAAATAGGGTGTTGTATGCGTATAGTTTTGTGTGTTTTTAATTTGCATGCATTGGAGTTTTTTTCTTTTGATTCAAGTGAAGTAATCTTTGATATTTGGGTTGATAAAGATAAATTTGATATTGACAATACATATAGAATTCGATTCAAATTCAACGAAGATAACAGCTTTTCAATTGAAGAAGAAAAAACAGATGCATTTTTGTGTGCCGTTTTGGATAACGATTATTTTGAAGGAAAAGTGAAAACAGAAGAGAATATGATATTTTCTACTAGGAGTGGTGAGAATATTAATGCAAAGTTTTTCATGCCACCGAAGGATTATCCGGAGTTTTTTTCACTTGCAAACAAAGAGTCGATTTCGTTTGGAAGTAATGTAGTAAATGATGTATGTTTTCTTGGAAATAAGGAATCCGATGAATGCTCACATCTGATCCTTGAAATCGGAGAAAATGGAGTACTCCTTAAAGTAAAGAATGCGGCAAATTGTTTTGTTAACGGGAAACGTGTAAATAATTTGGAGATAGTAAAAATAAAATATCCGGATGTGCTTATTGTGGACGGTGTATTTATTTTGTTTATGGGTAAATTCATTGGGATTTGGATTCTTTCAGCACAAATTGAAAAAATTATTTCAAAAATAAACAGGGTAGAAAATATTCGTGAAATGTATTGCTTTCAGGCTGATGTTTTGGAAAAAACTTTTAAGCCCGTTCCGGTTTCATATGAAGAACCTGATAGTACACCAATTGAACTTGAGGCACCCCCGGCGAAGCGTGAAATGCCTGGACAATCATTGCTTTTGAGTGTCGGAGCTTCGTTTTTGATGGCAATACCGATGTGTTTGGGATGTGTTCTTTATATGATTGCCGCAAGGAAAAACAGTTCTTCGTCGGGTGCGTTTATGTATACAGGAATGGTGACTGCAATCGGTTCGGCAATTCTTGGCGGTGTTTTTGCTTTCCTGAATTATCGCAATAATCATAAAAAGGCTGTTGAATATGAATTAAAGAGGAAGATGGCCTATAAAAAGTACATAAACAGGATGGACAGGCTGATAAATGAACGATTCCGATACAATTCAAATTTGCTTAGGCGCCAATCATTAAGTGCGGAGGAGAGCTTCTACTCTAAAGATAATCCAAAGGTATGGCGTGAGATGTCAGAGGCTGTACCTAAAAAATTGCGACTTGGAGTCGGCGATTTGCTGTTTCCGATACAGATAGATATTCCAAAGGAAAAACTCAGCATGGATAATGATTATCTTACTGATTTGCCAAACAGGTTGAAACATAAATATAAATATTTAAAGGAGGTACCGATATGCATTGAAGTAAAAGGAAATCAAACGGTTGGTTTTGTCAGTCATAGCAGTCGTGAATTAAATGAATTATTTAAGAATG
>JAZLIP010000031.1:0-6250 GCA_045617445.1 Lachnospiraceae bacterium
TCAGAGCCATGCAAAACTGCTCAAAATATTTTGCTTGCAAAGAATATTATGAGCAGTTTTATATGGCGAAGTAACAACATGAGCAAAAGAAAAGCCTTGAAAAGGCGATTTTGCGAATGGTGTTCTGAATAGTTACGAAATATGTTGTATTTTTTGCTCTGATGTGATGGCATATTGCCTGACTATTGGAGCTTTGCTGTTACGTGGGTAGCTTTGCAAAATGCAACGTTTGGTTTGCAGAAACTTACTGCCGGTTTGGTTGCCCTGTGCGCTGTATCGTGGTATACTATTCAAATCTGCAAGCAGTTTGTAATCATTCGGAGGCAAATTATGGAAATCAAATTTAAAGTAAAAATGACTGTTGAAAGCATGTA
This sequence comes from Lachnospiraceae bacterium, assembly GCA_045617445.1. Lineage (GTDB taxonomy): Bacteria > Bacillota > Clostridia > Lachnospirales > Lachnospiraceae > UBA2868. The sequence continues at coordinate 375 of JAZLIP010000031.1, forward strand.
TGATTATATGTTGTATCATTCCTTCCGTGAAAGCTTCCAGGGCGTTTTCGGGGAATTGTGCGGATTGCTTATGTTAGCAGCTTTTTTTGGTACAGGTAAATGGCTTTATTTGTTGGTAGGTATTGTGCTTGTTTTATATTTGCCGGTAGCACTTTACTTAAGCGCAAGAAAGCAAGTCCTTACGAATGAAGTATTCAAAGAAGATATGTGTTATACACTTGATTCTAATGGACTTGAAATAGCTGTTCTTGAACAAACAGGTCGTAAGGAATGGAAGGAAGTTACCAAAGTTGTTTCTACTGGGAAGAATTTGATTCTTTATACAAATCGTATTACGGCAACTTTGTTTCCGAGGAAAGATTTGGGCGAGCAGTATGAGAAAGTTGTTGAACTTATAAAAACAAATGTTGAATCCTCGAAAGTTAAAATCAAGTAGAATTTGGGATGTTTGATTAGGGTATGGAAATGAAATTTGATTCTTATTCAAGAGAAGATACATTTGAATATGGCAGGCAGCTTGGTATGAAGGCCGGTCCGGGAGCAATTTATACTCTGATTGGTGATCTTGGTGTCGGTAAAACTGTTTTTACACAGGGGTTTGCAGAGGGACTTGGTGTTGAAGATAATGTAAACAGTCCGACTTTTACAATTTTGCAAATATACGAGGATGGAAGGATTCCGTTATATCATTTCGATGTTTACAGAATCGGTGATTCCTCGGAAATGGATGAACTTGGGTACGAAGAATATTTCTTCGGGGATGGTGTTACCCTTGTGGAATGGGCAAATCTTGTTGAAGATATAATCCCCGCCGAAGCAGTACGAGTTACCATTGAAAAGGACTTGACCAAAGGAGTCGATTACCGTCGGATTCTTGTTGAGGGGAATTGAATTGGTGAGTCTTGGAAGCGGAGAAAAACGATGAAAATTATTGCAATAGACAGTTCGGGGCTGGTAGCGTCGGTTGCTATTCTTGAAAATGATAAAGTGCTTGCAGAGTATTCGGTAAATTTCAAGAAAACACATTCGCAGACTCTTGTGCCGATGCTTGATGAAATACGTCGAATGATTGATTTGGATTTGAATACGATTGATGCTGTGGCGGTTGCAGGCGGACCGGGTTCGTTTACCGGACTTCGTATCGGCTCGGCAACAGCCAAAGGGCTCGGACTTGCTCTTTCGATTCCTGTTATTTCGGTTCCGACAGTGGATGCTTTGAGCTTTAATTTGTGGGGGATAAGTGAAATTATCTGTCCCATTATGGATGCAAGACGTAATCAAGTGTATACCGGTTTGTATCGTTTTGAGAAATCAAATCATATTGTGCTTATGAAGCAATGTGCGATTTCAATTGATGAACTTATTGAGGAAATCAATTCACGTAATGAATCGGTCATTTTTTTAGGTGACGGTGTTCCTGTATTTAGGGATGTTATTTGCGAGAAGTGTTCGGTAAATGTTGATTTTGCACCACCGCATATGAATGCTCAGCGTGCCGGTGCGCTTGCTGTTTTGGCTGCCAAAATGTATCGGGAAGGCAAATATGAAACGGCAGCAGAGCATAAGCCTGATTATTTGCGTTTGTCACAGGCTGAGAGGGAAAGATTGGAAAAGCAATCAGAGGGATTACATGGTTAATATACGACCTATTACGGCAGATGATGTTGAGGCTGTTGCTGAGATAGAAAGTAATGTATTTACATTGCCATGGCAGAGAGATGATTTTGCCGATCTTGTTGCCAAGGATGACAGAGGTTATATGGTAATTGATTACCTTGGAAAAGTGATTGGTGGATGTGCCTATAGAAATGTTTGCGGCGATGTTTATATTACCAATGTTGAAATTGATGAAGCCTACAGGGGTAGAGGATATTCTAAGGAACTTATCCGAAAAGTGATAGAAACCGGTCGAAGTATTGGCGGCAGAGAATTTACTTTGGAAGTCAGGGCTTCAAATGAAATAGCAATTAAGCTGTATGAATCTTTTGGTTTTGTATCTGAAGGAATCAGAAGGGAATTTTACGATTTTCCCAAAGAAGATGCTTTGATTATGTGGCTTAGAGAATGAGTGACCACATATACAGAAAGGATATTAAGATGCTGGATGTTTGCTTGCTTGGTACCGGTGGAATGATGCCTCTTCCATATAGATGGCTCACTTCTTTGATGATGAGATATAACGGTACAAGCATTTTGATTGATTGCGGTGAGGGAACGCAGGTTGCTATGCGCGAAGCAGGCTTAAGCCCCAAACCCATAGATATTATCTGTTTTACTCATTATCATGCTGACCATGTCAGCGGATTACCGGGGTTGCTATTGTCAATGGGGAACGCGGAGAAAACGTCTCCGTTAACAATTATAGGCCCTAAAGGGTTAACCCGGGTGGTCAATGCGCTGCGTGTTATAGCGCCGGAACTTCCTTTTGAGATTAATTGTATCGAAATTATTGATCAGGAAAAGGAAATTGAATTTGATGGTTTCAGAATCAAAGCATTTCGTGCCAACCATAATGTTACCTGCTATGGATACAGTGTATATATTGACCGTGCGGGTAAGTTTTCGGTAGAACGGGCCAATGCGGAAAATATTCCGATGAAATTCTGGAATCCTCTTCAAAAAGGTGAGATAATTGAATTTGAAGGAAGACGGTTTACACCTGATATGGTATTGGGGGAACCGCGAAAAGGAATTAAACTCACTTACTGTACCGACTCAAGACCTACAGATTTGATTGTGCTTAATGCGAAAGATTCGGATTTGTTTGTATGCGAGGGTATGTATGGTGAACCTGATATGGATGCCAAGGCCAGAGAACATAAACATATGACTTTTTATGAAGCAGCAACTATGGCAAAGAAGGCAGAGGTAAAGGAGATGTGGCTTACACATTACAGTCCGTCGCTCTCATATCCAAAGGATTATGAAAAACAGGTTCGTGAGATATTTCCCGCAACTGTCGTTGCTAAGGATGGAAGATGTATAGAATTGGATTTTACAGAATAATGGCAGGATAGGACATGGCTAAGAAGAAAAGCTCCGGTGCAAAAGCTATAGTATCAGTGCTTTTACTGGCAATTGTGATTGTCAGTTCTTTTGTTATGCTGTCGAAACGTACAAAAACGGCGGAAACTACCGTCAAGGTGCTCACTCCGGTCGAAGAGGTAATGGCTAGAAATCTTGATACTAATTATCCGGTTACTCCCAAGGAAGTCCTGAAATATTACAGTGAAATAACAAGGTGTTTTTACAGCGAGGAATATACTGAGGAACAGCTTGTCCAGATGGCAAAGATGTCAAGGCAGCTTTTGGATGACGAGCTTTATATGCAGCAGAATGATGAAGAGTATCTTGACGATTTGAAGTTAGACATAGATATGTTCCATTCGGGTGGCAGTGTTATTTCCAGTTATACGGTTTCGTCTGCAGCGGATGTTGATTACTATCATTACGAAGGACGCGATTGGGCTGTGCTTAATTGTGCATACTCGGTTCGCGGTAATGGAAAATTCAATGTCACGAATGAAGAATTTTTGCTACGTAAATCAGAGGATGGTCATTGGAAAATATTTGGATGGCGTCTGGCGGAAGAAACACCGGAAGGAAATGAGAAATGAGGATGATTTTTTGGAAAAGAAAGACATATTGATTCTTGGGATTGAGAGCTCGTGTGATGAGACAGCAGCCTCTGTAGTACGCAATGGTCGTGAGGTGCTGTCTAATATTATTTCATCGCAGATTGATCTTCATACCTTATATGGTGGGGTTGTTCCCGAGATTGCTTCAAGGAAACACATTGAAAAAATCAATCAGGTAATCGAGCAGGCTCTTAAAGAGGCTGATGTGACTTTGCAGGATATTGACGCAGTCGCGGTGACTTACGGTCCCGGACTTGTCGGTGCGTTGCTTGTCGGTGTTGCCGAAGCAAAGGCTATTTGTTTCGCAACCGGTATTCCACTTGTAGGGGTGCATCATATAGAGGGTCATATTTCGGCTAATTACATTGAACACAAAACCTTGGAGCCACCGTTTATGTCATTGGTTGTTTCGGGTGGCCATACACATCTTGTAAATGTGATTGATTACGGCAAATATGAAATTTTGGGAAGAACAAGAGATGATGCTGCCGGTGAAGCTTTTGATAAGGTTGCAAGGGCTATTGGACTTGGCTATCCGGGCGGACCTAAGATTGACAGGGTTTCAAAGGAAGGTAATTCTGCTGCAATAGATTTTCCGAGAGCCAAGGTAAGTGACGGGGAATATGATTTTAGTTTCAGCGGTCTTAAATCGGCTGTTTTGAATTACCTTAATCAGGCTTCGATGCGAAATGAAGAAATATGTGTACCGGATGTTGCGGCGTCGTTTCAGAAAGCCGTCACGGATGTCTTGGTCGGTCATTCTGTGTCGGCCGCAAAATCAAATAATTGTGTAAAGCTTGCTCTCGCCGGTGGCGTGGCGTCGAATTCGGCACTTAGGGCTGCAATGCGACAGGCTTGTGAAGCAAACGGAATTGAACTATTCTATCCTTCGCCGATTTTCTGTACGGATAACGCTGCAATGATTGCTGTTGCGGGATATTATGAGTTTATAAAGGGTGCAAGAAGTGATTTTGGTCTGAATGCAATTCCGAATCTGAAATTGGGTGAAAGGTAATTGAGATTATGTTTGAAGAATCGTGCGCTGCGGTAGTGCTGGCAGCAGGTAAAGGTTCAAGAATGAATTCCGATATAGCGAAGCAATACATGCTTATTAATGGTAAACCACTTATTTATTATTCTTTGAAGGCATTTCAGGAAAGCTTTGTGGATGAAATTGTTTTGGTGGTTGCTCCGGGCGATGTTGATTATGTTCGTAAGGAGATTGTCAGAAAATATGATTTTGACAAGGTTAGTGATATTGTTGAAGGCGGCAGGGAACGTTATCATTCGGTAAACAATGGCCTTCAGGCAATTAGGCATTCTGAGTATGTTATGATTCATGATGGCGCAAGACCATTTGTCGATAGTAAAATAATCAATGATGCGATGGAAAATGTGCTCATATACAGAGCTGCGGTAATCGGAATGCCGGTTAAGGATACAATTAAGAAGGTTTCCGAAAAGGGGATTGTTGTTGATACTCCCGACAGAGATTATTTGTGGACAATACAGACTCCACAGGCTTTTGAATTGTCGGCAATTAAGATGGCATACCATTTCTTGCTTTCAGAAGAGTCAAAGTTTGGAAAACCTAAATACAACATTACTGATGATGCAATGGTTATGGAACGTTACGGAAACATTCCGGTGAAGATGGTTAAAGGAAATTATTGCAATATAAAAATCACAACTCCGAGTGATGTCGTAATTGCAGAAACTATGCTTAAAGAAAAACGCGAAGAAAAAATTAAAAAAAGTGATTGACAACTGAAAATCATTTTGATATTATAGTCCTTGCGTCACGGCAGAAACAGTTTTCTGATTGTGATTGCATGTGAGTCATTAATTGTTATGGAGAGGTATCGAAGTGGTCATAACGAGGCGGTCTTGAAAACCGTTTGCCTTCACGGGCACATGGGTTCGAATCCCATCCTCTCCGCTTGAACTTAATGTTCATACTGTTATCTGATTCAGTTTGTTTGGAGAAGTACCCAAGCGGCTGAAGGGGCTCCCCTGGAAAGGGAGTAGGTCGTTAATAGCGGCGCGAGGGTTCAAATCCCTCCTTCTCCGTTTGAAATTTTCTTGAATTGATCAGATACGAACCTTGAAAATTTAATAGTATAAACCAACCCTGAAAAATTTCTTACATTTTATTTTTCAGAACAAAACCTAACAGTAGATTTAGGAACAGGAAAGCTAGTAGTAGACCTGAAGATTAAACTTGAAATAATACTGAGG
>JAZLIP010000032.1:0-9021 GCA_045617445.1 Lachnospiraceae bacterium
ATTCAGAGCCATGCAAAACTGCTCAAAATATTTTGCTTGCAAAGAATATTATGAGCAGTTTTATATGGCGAAGTAACAACATGAGCAAAAGAAAAGCCTTGAAAAGGCGATTTTGCGAATGGTGTTCTGAATAGTTACATATAATGGAGGAATAGTAAAATATGGTTTCGATGAAAGATATTGCTAAAGAATGCGGAGTTTCCGTTGCAACTGTAAGCAAAGCATTAAATGATTTAAGTGATATTGGAGAGGATACCAAAGAAAAGGTCAGGCGTGTTGCAAGAAATATGGGGTATTTTCCTAATTCATCTGCGAGAGCACTTAAAACAAATCGTACCTATAATATAGGTGTTCTGTTTGTGGATGAAGCCAAGAGCGGCTTGACACATGATTATTTCGCACATATCCTCGATAGCCTGAAACGTACAGTGGAAGCGAAAGGATATGATATTACTTTTATTAATTCCGTTAAGAAGAATTTAAGCTATTTGGAACACAGTCATTACAGAGGGATTGACGGTGTTGTTATAGCTTGTGTTGATTTCTATGATCCGGAAGTATTGGAACTTATTCATTCGGATTTGCCGGTAGTTACAATAGACCATGTTTTTGATTACAGGGTGGCGGTTGCATCGGATAATGTCAAAGGTATGGAAGATATTATTGATTATGTGTATAAAATGGGACATAGAGATGTCGCATATATTATTGGTGATGATACTTCCGTTACTCAGAATCGTTTAGGCAGTTTCTATCGTACACTTGGTAAGTATGGAATAAATCCACCGGATGAATATGTACTGCGAGCGTTTTATCGTAATCCTGAGAAATCCTACGAGCGTACAAAGGAATTGCTTAAGCTTGCGAAACGTCCCAGTTGTATTGTTTATCCGGATGATTACTCATGCATCGGTGGAATTAATGCAATCCGTGAGATGGGACTTGAAATTCCTGATGATATTTCTGTGGTTGGCTATGATGGCAGTTATGTTTCTAAGATTATCGTCCCGAAACTTGTGACCGTTAAACAGGATACTGAAAACATAGGGAGAGTAGCGGCCGATAAAATTATTCAACTTATTGAGAATCCCAAAACAACACTTATTGAAAAAATAGTAATTAACGGAACACTTGTTGAAGGAGATTCTGTAAAAAAGATAAATTAGAAATGATGATAAGTCGATTGGAAAAGGAAATTCCATCTTGTACTTTTGAGTGTTAAAGATGGGATTTTGTTGTAAAGAGTGAATAGTAATGGTTTTTTGAGAATTATTTGGTTGACGAATGTGGTACAATATCTGTAACAAATTCAACAACAAATCCAAAAGAATGAGGTGCGTCATGAAGAAAAAAATGCTTAAAAGATTATTGGCGGTAGTATTGTGCAGTTCAGTAATTATGGTGAACCAATCGTTTAATGTATTGGCTGAAGAAATTGTAATAAGTGACAACGGGGAGAAACTTGAGAATGGTTCTTTGAATTGTATTGATGATTCTGAAGTTGTGAGCAGTTTGGAATCGTTTGAGGCAAATTGTGAAGATGAAATTTTAATTGTTGATGATGAAATTCTTGAAGATGATTTATCGGTGGATTCAGAGAGCACGGAGAGCATAGAGGATAAATGTGACATTAATGGTACAAATAACAAGACGTTCGATGAAACAAAGTCAACTGAAGAAATGTTAACTGCCGAAGAAACACTTGATGCAGGATGGGATACATGTGAAATAAATGAAGAAGATAATAGCGGGATATCTTTGGATGATTATGTACCGGGTGAAGTGATTGTGTGTGTGAAAGGCGGCGCTAAGGCGTTGCTTAACAGCGGCCTTTTTGATGACGGTAAATATGCTCTTAATTCAGATACCTGTTCGGTTGATGATTTGGAAGGTTTAAACTGTAAATTGGCATCAACCACTGTTTGCATCGAAGATAATCTTATGTCCTTTGAAGCAAAAGATGTACCGGAGAATGTGATTGAAATATCTTCAAATGGCACGACCGATGTTGAAGGTAATGAATGGATTGATTCGGTTAATTTGTTGAATGAAGATGAAAATGAGGTTTGTAATCTGATTTTATTAAAGAGTGGGGAAGAAAATGTATCTGATTTGATTTCTGAACTTGAGAAGCTTCCGTATGTGGTTTTTGCAGAACCTAATATTATCTGTCAGCCTACGTCATATGGTCTTAGTGAGGTAGAAAACGAACCGTTGTATGATTATCAGTGGTATTTGAAAAATCACTATGAAAAAGGTGCAAAAGCCGATATTAACGCAACTGAGTTATACAGTAATGCAGAATTTCAAAATCAGGATGATGTAGTGGTTGCTGTAATGGATACGGGTGTCGATTATACCCATCCCGATTTGGTAGATTCAATGTGGGATGCCGGTGAGAGTATACCTGCTTTGGAGAAACTCGGAGGTGGAAAATACGGCATTAATACCTCCGGGGATGGTGATATGAATGATCCTATTGATGCTTATATCGGTCACGGCACTCATTGTGCATCGATAATAGCAGCCAAAGTCGGAAACAAAACGGGAATTGCCGGTGTGAACGGTAATGCCAAAATTATGGCATGCCGATGGTTGGGAAATCGAGGAGTAATTGCCGATTATATTACGGCTGTGGATTATGTACTGACTGCTAAAGAAAATGGTGTTAATGTAGTTGCTATGAATAATTCGTGGGGACCAGCTGTGAGTGTGGATTTTATGTCAAAATCTGTTCAGATTCTTGCGGGAGTGGTTGCATCTAAAGGTATTGTAACCTGCTTTGCCGCAGGTAATGCTACTTTGGATCATGATAGGTTTACAAATTTGGCAATATCAACTCCGTATATTGTTACGGTGGGCGCTCTAAACAGTGAGGGTGAACCTGCTTGCTTTACCGATTATGGTGCAAGTAGTGTTGATGTATTTGCACCGGGAACACAAATTCTTGCCGCAACTTCTTTACAGGAATCGGTAGGAGACATGCAGGCACAGTATTTGCCGTGGTTACAGGCTGAAGAAGACAGCTTTTTCTATGAGGATTTTGAAGATGTGAATAATATTGATGTTACCATGTCTTCTTATGGATTGGATGAGACGTCAGAGAATAAAGAGCATGTTGTGAGTGCTGATGTTATTGACGGAGGATATTTGAGTGATAAAGCCTATGACGTTAAGATTGATGATAATATAAATTCCCAGGATAGTCTGGTTGTAGAAATTGATATTCCACTTGAAAAATTAATTCCGGGCAATGAATTACCCGAAAATGATGCTTATTATTTTGCATTTGAAGCAGGAATCAGTAATACCCAAATAGATAGCGAACTTTTCGAGATAGAATATTGTTCTTTAAATGAAGGCTCCGAGAAATGGGAACTGTTTAATGACAATAAGAAATGGTTTGACCGCGACAGGTGGACAGTATGTTCATGTGAATTAACACCTGAAGAAATGAATACTGTTATTGAGGCGGCAAGAACTACCGGAAGTGTATTGAAATTAAGGCTTATTGCGGACGTATTAAGCATAAGTGAAGATGCCCAATTCTATATTGATTCTATTGGATTTGGTACAAAACATAGTGATTATTACTACGCTGACGGAACCTCTATGGCGACACCTATTGTTACTGCCCTTGTATCTTTACTGGCGGGCAGCATGGAAACGAGCCCCGACAACGCAGATGATGTTCTTGAAATTATAGCCAGATTGAAGGGGGGAGTTGCGCCCGATGAAAAATTATCGGATAAATGTGTAACTATGGGTTATGTTCAGGCAGATTGTGCATATAAGAGCGCGGATGAATTGAATCCGGTACCGTTATATTGCGATTATAATGCGGATTCACATGAAGCGGTACTTAGGTGTTGCTTTTTGAATTGTAAGGAATTTGATATAGAAATAGAGGGGAAGGATGGAAAGGCATCTATTTTGGAATGTGAGGACTATGATAATGTAACAAATATAATACGCATAGATTGTCCTCCGGATGCTCCTTATCCGTATGGTTTGTTGGAATATAGAGTTAAACGGGCAGACGGTAAAGAAGGAAGAGGTTTTGGCTTTTTTTCGAGTCAGAAAAAGGGGAAAGGAACGTATGAAGAACTTCCTGTAGGCGATTTTGATTATGGAATCGCTACTACAAAAGACTTGGTACCTATGCGAATGACTGCAAATGATGACGGAATAATGGTTATTCTGATTGAAGAGTATCAACGTCTGGGAGTACTTGAATTCTATTCATTTGCGACAAAGAAATGGGAGCAGATATCATTGCCTGATGGAATACACATGAGTCTGTTTCCTACGCCGGATGTTTATTCCCTTGTAGGAGGTAAAGATCAGTTTTATTTGCTTGTTTCAGACAATACGAAGCATAAACTTCTTACATATTCCACTTCGGAAAAAAAGTGGTTGTATTCAGTGAGTGTTACCGACAATTTGGAAGCTAATTCTTTTCTTGGAATTGATAACAAAGGTAAATTATATATTGCAGGCGGAATGGGGAGTTTAACAGAAACCGGTGTGATGCAGATATACCCGGATACAGGATGCTGTTCCCTGATGGAATCTGAATTGCCTGAAGATTACAGGGGGCTTGCGGGTGGTGAATATCTTATATCCGGTGATATGAAGATACTGGCAGGTTTGAATCCGGGAGTGTGGGCGGCTATGTTTGAATCACCCGATACTTATGGTTTACCTGCGAATAATCCACTTGTATATACTGATGGTAAGTGGCAGGCACAGAAAACGCCGTTTTATGATAATGTGGGTAATACTTCTGATGGTTTAGGCGGAGCCGGTCTTGATCATAATCAGTGTTATCTCGGTGCTTACGGTGCTTTGGATTCAGGCTTTATTTTGGCAGGTCCTGCAAGAAATATTGATAAGACTGATATGGTTGATACATGGATATATGATGCTAAGGCTGATACCTACCTTGCATTAGATGCAAGAGTATCCGGCAGACGTTTGGAGATGCAGGCGGGTGCATGCAGAAAAGGTAAATTCTATGTGATGGGCAGGGATGCTTTAAACGGAAATTTAATATTTAAATCACTTAATCTGTCTGATTATAATGTGACAACAACCGATAATAATATGAATGCGGAATTGGATGAAACAAGTCCTTGTGTTACTTGCGTTGGTTCGACGTGGCTTGATGATAAAGACGGTGGTTACTATGTTTTGGATGCTGAGGGTAAGCTTACCAAAGCAGGTGCCGATTCACAGAATTACAGTGTTAAATATAACTCTGACGATAATAAAATCACTCTTCGAAATGTTGCTGTTTCAGGAATGCAATGCAGCAAGACTGCTTACAAGAAGAGTACTGTATATTCTAATAAAGATTTGATTGTTGAAACTATGGGAAACAGTAGCGTTACTTCAACAATTGATTCGATAGATGATCCACTTTCAAAGGCGCTCTTTTTTGCTATTTCCGAAAAATATGCTGTTTACTGTCGCGGAAATATTACTTTTACCGGTGACGGTAATCTTGTAATTGATTCGGGAAATCATTGCCAGCAAAATATTGCTGTAGCTTCGGAGCAATCAATTGAATTTGATTCAAACGGAAAGCTTGAAATATTTGCTGATGGATTACCGAAGGAAACTAATTTGAACGGCATGACTATAGATACAATTGCGGCGTATGGGGTATGCGGAAAAAATGTGTATATTAATTCCGGCGAAGTGAATGTAAATGCCGATTCGGTAACCCATTATTGCCCATCCAAAGTGGAAAGCATCGGAATTAATGCTGATTCGGTGACTGTATTGGGGGCTGCCGACCTTACTGTAAAGAGTGGCGATGTATCGGGAACAGTTAAACTTAGCAGTGTTGCAATTGAAACAAGAGAACCTGTATACATAGGTGAGTGTAATATAACAACATCTGTTGGTAAGCTTGTTGATTTTGAAACAAAGGATATTCTTTCGGAGAAAGAAGGTATGTATAAGAACAGAGGATTTGAAAATGCACCGGTTATTATGCCTTGTGTTGATGTGGGCATTCTTTACGGAGATGACAAGAACAGTGCCGAGGCTGCCGGATATAAGAATTTCGATTTACTGTATACCAATCTTGCCCAAAAATATATTCATATCACAGCGGAGACAAGCAAGCCTGACATACCGGTTATTTCGAGTTACAGAGCACATTCGTTGGCGTCTGATGATATCATAATAACACTGTCCAATAAAACGGACGTGAACAAGAAATATACAGGATATAACATTATGCCGTCTGTTAAAGTAAAATATCTCTACAAGGTTGGTGCTTCGAATAAATCAACGGTTCTTAAAGAAAATGTAGATTACAAACTGTTTTACCGGAATAATAAAGACGCCGGAACCGCTACAATAAGAGTGTATGGAATCGGTGCGTATTGCGATTACAAAGAAATCAATTTTACAATAGCCGCAAGGAATATTGCAGATAAGAAGGCAGATGTTAAAATAGCCACGTTGCCTGATATTATCTACGAAGGCAATGCAGGAAAGGTATTTAATGAAATAAGCAATGCAGTATCGGTTTGCTATAACAATACGGAACTTGTACCGGGAAGAGACTTTACTGTAGAGAAGAAGAGCGAAATTGTAAATGTGATTGGTACAAAAGGTAAAACACTTAAAGCCAAGATTGTAGGTAAGGGTAATTTTACCGGTGAAAAGGTATTCTCGTTTAAGCTTGTACCCGCAGAAACGGTTAAGAAGGATATTGCTTCCTGTACTGTTTCATTTAAGAAATCCAATTATACATATACAGGTAAACTTATTAAGCCTGCGATTGTTGTCAAAGATGCAGACGGAAAGGTACTTAAGACAAAGTATTATAAGGTGTCATATACAAATAATAAAGAAGTCGGCAATAATGCCAAGGTTACAGTATATGGGACAGGAACTTATAAAGGACGTCTGGATGCTGATTTCTCAATAGTACCGAAGGACATCGGCAAGTGTAAAATATATGTTTCAAACAGTAAGCTTAAATATAACGGGTGTGACCAGCGGGGAAATGTGGGAATATGGGTTAAGGATGGCAGTAATGTACTTACCGAAGGCATTGACTATAAAATAATTTACCAAGGTGACTTTACCAAAGTTACTGATAAGAAGGTTAAGGCGAATGTACCGACAATTACAATAGAAGCTCTTAATAACGGAAATTACAAAAATGTCGAATCGACGAAGAAACTTAAGAAAACATTCTCAATAGGTAAGGCATCGATTGATTCTTCCTTATACGGAGTTACGGAATTGTCTGTTGACGGTAAAGCCTGTGTGATGGAGAATAATAAATATGTAATACCTAAGGAAAGGTATATCGGATCACCGTATGATTTCGTAGAATTATCGGTAATATTAAACGGTATGAACCTTAAGGGTGTGCGGTTCGATAGAAATGTTTCTTCCAATGATAATTATACAATAAAAATAAAAGAAACGAAGAAAAAAGGCTCGGTAGTTTCGGGTAGTATTACAATTAAAGGTATTAATCCGTTTACCGGCACGAAAGTAATTAAATATGTCGTTAAGTAGAACTGTTAACGGGGCAAAACAGCAGGTGTTTTGATTGTTACCGGTCATTGGCTGAACAGTAACGAAAAACACAATTGACAATGCGCTGCAATTAAATTAGAGGAGAAAAATATGCGAAGTGAGATTATCGAAAATAAACTGGTTATTTATGGCGAAGGTAGAATTACATCAGATAATGTGGAAAAAATTTCCAATGAGTTTTTTGGGATTTGTGGAGCAAACGGACATGAAAGTCTTGAGTTTAATTTAAATGGCCTTGAATATATTTCGAGTGCCGGATTAAGAATGCTTTTGAAAGTAAAAAAGAATGAGAATAGTTTCAAACTTACGGAAGTTTCTAACGAAATATATGATATTTTGGAAACAACCGGATTTAGTTCCATTCTTGATGTGGAAAGGGCATTAAAGGAAGTAAGTGTAGATGGATGTACGATTATTGGTGAAGGCTTCTATTCGCAGGTATACCGATTGGATCCGGAGAAGATAATTAAGGTTTATGTTCGTGATACAACGATTGATGTTATTAGGTGTGAACTGGATTTGGCCAAGCAGGCTTTCCTTAAAGGTGTTCCGACGGCAATTTCTTATGATGTTGTAAAAGTGGGGGACAAATATGGTGTTGTGTTTGAATTGCTTTCCAAGGGAAACTTGAAGAAAGCAATATTGGAAGATAGGGACAATATTGATTACTACATTGATTTGTATACTGATTTGATTAGAAAAATTAATAGTACTCGGATTGGTGATTTTGAACTTCCGAGTATCCGGGAAAGATATCTGGAAAAGGTTGAAATTATTAAAGAGTTTATTAGTAAAGAGGATTACGATAAACTTTGCTTGTTGCTTGGACAATTGCCGGAAGAAGAAACTTATTGCCATGGTGATTGCCATATTAAGAATATTATGTTTGGCGATGGCGAGTTAATGCTTATTGATATGGAAACCTTGTCGAAGGGTTCTGTTTTGTTTGAATTTGCCGGAATGTATACAGCATATTGCGGATATTCGCTTTTTGATCATGGTAATATAATGGATTTTTTTGGCGTTGAATATGAATTGGTTCAGACGATTTTTTATGGGGTATTGGAGAAATATTTCGGCGCTGTTTCGGAGGATGTTTTTCCTAGAAATTGTGATAGAATTGCATTGATGGGGCTGCTTGATATGGTTAAGCGTATGCTTGTGTTGGAACATAACGAGGAAAAAATGTCGAAATATTACGCCGAGCTTCAAAAAGTATTATGTCGTGTTGATACATTGGAACTTGAAATGGGGAATGAAGAGTAATATAAAATTGGATTAGTGTAGCGAATGTGATGCTCACAAGTTAAAATAAAAGTAACTATTCAGAACACCATTCGCAAAATCGCCTTTTCAAGGCTTTTCTTTTGCTCATGTTGTTACTTCGCCATATAAAACTGCTCATAATATTCTTTGCAAGCAAAATATTTTGAGCAGTTTTGCATGGCT
>JAZLIP010000033.1:0-29040 GCA_045617445.1 Lachnospiraceae bacterium
AATTGATGTGTATGTTAATTCGGGTGAACCTATGGATAAAGCGGGGGCATATGCAATTCAAGGTTTGTTTTCGAAGTATATTCAAAGTATTAACGGAGAGTATAATAATGTTGTCGGATTTCCGATTGCACGTTTTGTTCGTGAACTTAAGAGCAATATAAAGAATTTAAATATTAGTGAATTGATGCAACAGTAGAAATATGAATATTCATTTCAAACCATATTGCATGAAATGTTTGAAATTTTAATTAAATTAAAGATTGTTTCTGATATTATACTTGATTAGAAAAAAGGTGTCACATATAATAAAGAATGTAATATGTGTATTCGCCTTGTGTATATAGGTTATGTATATTGAGGTAACTTTCATGAGAAGAGTATTTACAGCAATAATTTTAGGATTTTGTATGGTCGCTCTGGCAGCTTGTAAAATACAAAATGATACGGGTGAAGAGGTTGCAAATGGGATTCCGCAGTTTGAATCATTAAATGAGGTCATGGAGGGGCGACCGAATATATATCTTATTGTTAAGATACTGGATTCGCAATATTGGCAGGTTATTGTAAATGGTGTTAAGCATGCTGCTGATATGTGTGATTGTAATGTTTATTATTCAGGAACGTATAATGAAACTGACTGGGAAAATCAGCATAAGCTCATTGAACAGGTTTTGGATTTGGAAGCTGACGGACTTATTATTGCTCCGAATGATTCAATAAAGCTGACATCCGATCTTGAAGAAGTCAAAAGACACGGTATAGCGGTGGCTCTTGTTGATACGGTTGTGAATGAAGATGTTTTTGATGTTTGCTATATGACCGACAATTTTATAGCAGGTCAGGATGCTGCAAAAGAAATGTTGTTGCAGCTTGCAGAGTGCGGACATGATGATTCCGATGAAGTTAAGGTAGGTATCCTTGTAGGATCTTCCGTATCACAAACTATTAGTGAAAGATTGGCAGGTTTCTACCAGTACTGGTATAAGAATGCGCCAAACGACTGGAGTATTATCAGTGATATAATGAATTGTGACGGCGATATTGAATATGCCAAGGAGCTTACGGAAAATATCATAAAAGAACATCCGGATATTTGTGGCTTATATGGCACGAATAATGGACCTACGCGTGCGTTGTGTACTACCGTAATGAATGGTGGGTATAAGGATATTGTTGTTGTTGGATTTGATTTTTCCGATGAGATGAAAGCAATGATTGAATCGGAAGATTATGTGGCGTCGACTATGCTGCAACGTCAATACGATATGGGATATCACGCGGTGGAGGCATTAAAGACTGTGATTGAAGGCGGCAAGATAGATAATGTATTTGAGGATACCGGTGTTATTACCGTGAAACGGCAGGTATTGGATAATGATGAGGTAGTGAAGATTCTTAAGCAGAATTAGGTAGTTGTATGAAGAAGGATGAGATTAATTTTTTAAGTCAAGACAGTCGTTCATTGTATTCTACGCTGATTATTTGCTTGGTAGTTTTTGTGTTGGCAATCAGCGGTCTGATTTTTGTGTTCAACAGACTTATTTTGACACACGATCAGTATCTCTCCGGGGAAATGTGTACTTTACTGTCGGAAAAAGTCAACAATTCCATTGAAGCGATGACTGATTCGACCCGCGGTATTTCTGAGGTATTGTCTGCGCAAAATTACGATTCACCATATGATATATATGAGCAACTTAAATATACCGGTAATTCGGAATGTCTGAGTATTGGTTTTATTGATGAGGAATTCAATATTTATGCCGGTAATTCGGAACGTCAGGCTATTTATAAGTGGAATCTTTTGGAAACTGCAAAGGAAGCAGACCCGATATCGATGTCTGTTCCGTACCGTTCGGCAATCTATGGTCAGTATGTAATTACGATTTTTTCTGAATTTAAATACGGAAGTAACAAACAGGGGTATGTTTTTACGACCTATAAGTTTAAGACACTTCAGGAGGTTGTTTCGACAAAATCGCTGGTTAATGACATTGAAGTTTCCCTGATTAATGCGGGCTCGGCTAATGTTATTCAGTGTCTCGGAAGCGAGAATCACCCGGCAGGCAGTTGGACAAATGCGTATCTTGCTTTGCAGGAAATTAGTAAAACGGATCGCACTTCATATATTGCGTGGCTGAAACGTATGTTTGACGGCGAAGATAATGTCGGATTGTCCTACAATGTTGGTGATGTATTATATACGCAGAACAGTGTTTCAATTCAGAACATGCCGGGATGGTATGTTTCTGTTCGGATTCCCGGTGCTGCGTTGTCCGAAACAATGCATACTTTCAGAAATTATGTTCTTATATTTGCTGTTGTGCTTTTGGTGATAGTAGTTGTTCTGATTGTTAACATGTACTACTTGAGCAAGCAGCAGACTAATGTATTGAAGCAATTATCCGTATACGATCCGCTTACAGGAGTATTCAATCGTCGTGCTTTTGATTTGGTAGCGGAACGTATGCTTGGCAAGAAGAAAAAATGTGCTTTGATTTTCTTTGATATAGATTATTTTAAGCAGGTTAATGATACTTATGGACATGATGCAGGTGACAAAATTCTTAAATCCTTTGCGGCAATATTAGGGGATTGCTTTTCCGACAAGGGTATTGTGTCAAGGTTTGGCGGTGATGAATTTGTTGTTCTTACCGAGATGGAGGAAATCCGTGATATCAATATAAAGTTGAAACAAGCTGCCGAGGCACTTGGTAAATTGAAAATCAGTGATGATGAAACGCAGACTACCGCAAAGTTCCATTTTTCGGCAGGAGCTGCGCAATATCCTGTGGATGCCGATAATTTGTCCAATCTTAAGAAATGTGCGGACGGTGCGCTATATATTGTTAAAGAGAACGGAAGAAACGGTAGGGCATGGTATCAGTATAGGAGTAAGAACAACGGCTGATTGTTTATTTTGAAATATTTGACGGAGGTGGTGTGAGAATGAAATATCCCGAGTTTCTTGGAAAAAATGGTAGCATTGGTTTTGTTGCCCCTTCTTTTGGGTGTGCAGTTAATCCATATGATTACAGATTTAATAATGCAATATCTAAGTTTCATGAATTGGGACATAAGACAGTTGAAGGTCCAAATTCCCGTGCAAATTCAGGATTTGGAATAAGCAACAAACCTGAAAAGTGTGCGGAGGAAATTAATGATTTCTTTTGTAATGACAAGTGTGATGTTATAATTTCCTGCGGCGGTGGAGAGTTAATGTGTGAAGATGTTCCGTATATTGATTTTAATGCAATTGCAAAATCAAAACCCAAGTGGTATATGGGATATTCGGATAACACAAATCTTACTTTTATGTTGCCGACCGTGTGTGACATTGCTGCTATATATGGACCGAATGTGAGCGATTTTGGTATGCGAGATTGGCATCCGGCGATTCAGGATGCATATGATATGCTTTGCGGAAAGAAGTTTGAATTCAAAAATTACGAAGGATATGAAGGCAAGTGTGAAGAGGAAATAGATGATCCGCTTATGCCCTATAGTATTAGTAATGAGTATAAACAGCGTATCCTTAAAGGCAAGAATGATTGCAGTGCAGTTGAATTTTCCGGAAGACTGATTGGCGGTTGTCTTGACTGTCTTGAAGAACTTGCCGGCACAAAATACGATAAAATGGACAGTTTTCTTGAAAAATACAAGAAAGACGGGTTTATTTTTTTCCTTGAGAGCTGTGATTTGAATATATGGGGAATCAGACGGGCTTTATGGCATCTTGAGGCATGTGACTGGTTTAAATATGTTAAAGGATTTATTATTGGAAGACCGTTGCATATTGATGAGGAAATTGATGGCTACACACCTCAGGATTCGGTAATAGGTATTCTTGCGAAATATGATGTGCCAATTGTGCTTGATGTTGATCTTGGACATATTTCGCCGTCAATTCCGTTTATTTCCGGTGGTTATGGAAATGTAAATGCACGTGACAATTCTTTTACAATTAAATACGAACTGAGATAGAACGACTATTGTTAAAGTAATTATTCCCACTTTAGTGTATGTGTTTTTACAAAATGATGAAAATTCATGGTAACAGTGAATTCACAAACCAGTATGATGGCAAAGTGGCTTTGAAGAGGCTGTTGTTTTAAATGGCGGTAAAAAGGCACAAAGATATGCAGGCGATTTGGCGATTGAGGGTGATCAGGCTCCTGCAGGTACTAAACTTAGTGCTGTAGCAGTCGGAAAGAAAAATTACTGTGGAATTAAGACTGTTAACTTTAAGATTAGTTCTAAGCCGATAGTTTTTCTTAGAAACGCATTGGCGAATTTATTTGGTATGTAATTTTGGAGGATTTTAATATGGGTGGATTAATTAGGTGGAAAGATGATTTTGCAATCGGGGTTGAGGCTATTGACAATGATCATAGAAAACTTTTTTCCATAATGGCTAAGATTTCCGAAATACTTAAGGAAAAGGATTGCGAGAAAAATAAGTATGCATGTATTGAATCCATAAAATTTCTTAAAACATATACCGTTGAACATTTTGCGAGGGAAGAGGAATATCAGAAGAGTATTGGTTACGAAGGCTATAAAATGCATAAGAAATTGCATGATAATCTACGTTTTGTTACGCTTCCGGGGATGGAAGAGGATTTGATTGAAAATGATTATGATGCGGATTCTATAAAACGGTTTATGGGGATTTTTGCAGCATGGTTAACGGGTCATATATGCATTGAGGATTATGCTATAAGCGGCAAAATTCAGAGTATGTACAACGATAATGACAGAAGGAATGTATGGGCCGTTCTTGAAAGCGATTTTATTCGGTTCAGTAAGGATGCTTTTGATTATGATATGACAATTTTTGACAGGCATTATTCAGGTCAGCCTATAAAAAATCCTTTTATCTATTCGATGATTTACGGTAAGGATAAAAAGGAAGAGGTTGAGATTATGCTCATTGCGGAACAGTCAATTGTTTTTGATGTTGTATATAAGCTTATCGGAACGAGATACAATACAATAAACAAAGATATGCTGCTTTCGTATGTTATTATTGCGGATTCTATTGCCGATCGTATTCTTAGTGTTATAAGTCCTGTTGAGAGAATGGAGAAACTCAATCATAGGATGGTTGAGGATTACGATTTGCAAACGTTTTATGAACGCCGGAAGCCTGAGCATAGTATGTTGTTTAAAACTCAGGAAGGCTATATTGGGTTTAACGTAATAAGATTGGGTCAGTAGTAATGGGTGGATTGTGTAATTTATGTCCGAGAAACTGTAATGCGCCCCGGACAGAAGGAAAATACGGTTTCTGTAATGTCGGTAACGAGGTAACGATTTCCAGGGCTTCTCTTCATATGTGGGAGGAGCCCTGTATTTCCGGTCTGAATGGTTCCGGCACTATTTTTTTTGATGGTTGCAATTTACGGTGTGTATACTGCCAGAATTCACAAATTTCACGAGGCAGTTCAGGAATATGTGTATCAACGGAGAAACTTGGTGAAATTATGTTGGAGTTACAGTCTGAGGGTGCAAATAATATTAATCTTGTAACACCAAGTCATTACATAAATGAAATAATTTGTACATTAAAACCTTTACGGGAAAGTAACAAATTGATTATTCCTGTTGTATATAATTCTTCGGCTTATGAGAAGGTTAATACACTTAAAAGAATTGAAGGCTTAGTTGATATTTATTTGCCGGATTTAAAGTATTTTTCGAGTGAGTTAAGCAGAAAGTATTCAAATGCCGCAGATTATTTTGAGTATGCCGTTCGTGCAATAGAGGAAATGCTTAGGCAAGTCGGTGCGCCAAAGTTTAATGCTGAAGGGATTATGGTTAGAGGTGTAATTGTGCGTCATTTGTGTATTCCTGGCTGCGTAAAGGATTCTAAGGCTGTAATAGGTGAAATATACAGGAGATTTGGTAATGATGTTTATATAAGCATAATGAGCCAGTATACACCTACGAGGGGATTGGAAAAGTACCCGGAAATCAACAGAAAGCTTAGAAAGAGAGAGTATGAAAAAGTTGTTGATTATGCTATCGCGTTGGGGGTAGAAAACGGATTTGTACAAGAAGGTGATGCCGCAAGTGAGAGCTTCATTCCGGAATTTAGCAGCTCGTAGCGGAATCGAACCGCTGTTTTCGCCGTGAGAGGGCGACGTCTTAACCGCTTGACCAACGAGCCATATATTAGTGTTTGTCATGTCTGACCAATTCACTATACTACAATTAACATACAAATGCAATAAAAAAATTCAAAAATAGAAAAAAAGTTTGAAATTGAAAAGCTTGAAAGTTACCAACAGACGAAAAGTGCCTGATCAATAGATCAGGCTCGATAGGGGTATTATAAAGTTTTCGGTTGATGTTTTAACTTTATGCTGTAATACTAGCATAATTATTTGTAGTTAACAAGCAATACAAAGAGTACGCGATGTGACAAAAAAAGGAAATTTACACTTTTTTTGTTGCATTTTAATCGATATGTATACAATTATTAAAGGTTGTTTATTTTTATTTATGATAGGTTTATCACATTAAGTACAGTATGTGCCAAAGTACATGATGTTTTTAGAAATGGTGTCATTTGCGCCTGAATATATTGCTGATTTGTAAAAACTGTAAAAAAAAAATAAATTTTTCTCTTGTATTAATCCATTCACAATATTTTCAATATGTGTTAAACTTGCAATGTTTGGATTGGTGAAAGTGAGGAATTGGTATGGATAATAAAAGACCACGTGGAAGAGAAAAGAGAGTTACAGAAGGGGGAGTCGGTGTCAATAAGCGCGGTAACGGACTTGGAACCGGATCTGTCGGCAAAGGCTCAGACGGTAGCTTTTCAGGAAATGCAGGAAGTAATACTAAACGTGCACTTGGTGGCAGTTCTATTCTGATTATTCTTGTGATTCTGTATTTTCTTTTTGGAAATAAGAACGGGGCAGGTACGGTAGCTGAACTTGGTAATGCTCAGAATGCGATGGGAACCGGAACTTCACAAGGTGTGACTTCACAAGTTGAGAGTCAGACTACGATGGAAACTGTTGATACAACCGTTGCTGAGGGCGCACGCGAAAAACGTACTAAGATATTAGGCAACGGTGATGACGAGATTACAATCATGGTGTATATGTGCGGAACCGACTTGGAATCAAGAAGCGGAATGGCAACTTCGGATTTGAATGAAATGCTTGCTGCGAATATTTCCGATAAGGTTAATCTCATTGTGTATACGGGTGGTTGTACAAAATGGAATAATAATACAGTAAGCAGCAGAGTTAATCAGATTTATCGTGTTCGGTCGGGAAAGCTTGAGTGTCTTGAAGAAGACATGGGAAACAAAGTAATGACAAAGCCTGAAACCTTAACCGAATTTATTAAATATTGCCATAACAATTATGATGCAAACAGAACGGCACTCATTTTTTGGGATCATGGCGGCGGTTCATTAAGTGGATACGGGTACGATGAGAAGAATGCGTCTGCCGGTTCAATGACACTTGCCGGTATTGATAAAGCTCTTAAGAATAGTGGTGTTACATTTGATTTTATAGGATTTGATGCATGCTTAATGGCAACTGTGGAAAACGGTCTTATGTTGGAACAGTATGCTGATTATATGATTGCATCGGAGGAAACTGAGCCGGGAGTCGGCTGGTATTATACAAATTTTCTTTCGGAAATTTCAAAAGACACCTCACTTCCTACTATATCAATCGGAAAGAGAATTGTTGATGATTTTGTAGATGTATGTAATCAGAAATGCAGAGGTCAGAAGACAACATTATCTGTTGTTGATTTGTGTGAACTTAAGGCAACGGTACCGTCAAAACTTACGGAATTTGCTAAATCAACAAATGAGCGAATTAAATTAAAGGATTATCTTGCTGTATCTGATGCGCGAAACAATGCAAGAGAATTTGCACAGTCTTCCGGAATTGATCAGATTGACTTCGTTCATTTCTGTAAGAATTTGAATACGGATGAAGGCAAAGCCCTTGCAGATGCACTTCTTGGTGCGGTTAAGTATAACAGAACAGCTTCGTGTATTTCGGACGCATACGGTTTGTCTGTCTATTTCCCGTACAAAAAAGCGTCCAATGTAAAGAATGCACTTGCAACCTATGAGCAGATAGGAATGGATAGTGAATACTCAAAGTGTATCAAAGAATTTGCCGGACTTGAAATGAGTGGTCAGATTTCGGCAGGGGGAACGTCAAGCCCGTTGCCGTCACTTCTTGGCGGATTAACAGGTGGTGGAAGCTTATCTTCATCTTCGGGTGGTAGTGCTGATATGATTACGTCAATGCTTTCGGGTTTACTTTCTGGTTCGGGAAGTTTTCAGGCTTTTGGCATGGATAAATCGGTAGCGGACGTATTATCGGATAGAAGTTTGAGTACTGAAGAAAGTGCGGAATACATTTCCGAGAATTATTTTGATGCGAATGCATTGGTATTTACAAAAGGTGATGATTCAAAATATCGAATTGTTTTGCCAAAGCAGCAATGGGAGCTTGTTACTCAAATCGACCTTAATGTATTTTATGATGATGGTGAGGGATATGTAGATTTGGGGCTTGATAATATTTTGGATTATGATGAAGACGGTAATTTGATTGCTGACTACGACGATACATGGTTATCTATCAACAAGCAGCCGGTTGCATATTATCATTTGGATACGGTAGAAGATGGCGACAATTACACAATTACAGGATATGTTCCTGTGATGCTTAACGGAAACCGTGCAGAACTTATTCTTGTTTTTGATAATGACAATCCTTATGGTTACATTGCCGGTGCAAAATATGTATATGCAAATGGTGAAACAGAGACTGTTGCCAAGAGTCTTACCGAAGTTACCGCAGGTGATAAACTTGAGTTTATTTGTGATTACTATTCCTATGAGGGAGAATATCTTGACAGCTACTATTTAGGTGAGCCTATGATTCTTGGAGATGAGGTGGAAATCTCAAATACCGATATCGGTGCGAATAAAGCAAGAGTTACTTATAAGTTTACCGATATTTATCAGGAAAACTATTGGACAACGGTGTTGCCTACTGAGTAGATACTGTTGCAAAAGTTGAAAAGAGTTACATGAGAAACGGGTGATGTGATGAAGTATTTAAGAAAATTGTCCAAGATATTTGGGACTTTTATTATTTGTTTTATGTGTGTGATTTTGAATAGTGAAACTGCCAAAGCAAGTGCGCAAACGGTTGATATTATTATTTTTGCGGGTCAGAGTAATATGTCGGGAAACGGTGGAAATGCGGCAATGGCTCCTGCTGTTCCGATATATGCCGGTTACCAGTATTTACCAAATTCGGCTCCGGGAGTTTTAAGTGCAATCAGTGAGCCGTTTGGACAACTTGAAACAGGATATATCAGTGACGCAGCGCAATATCAGAACGGTTCACTTGTGTCTGCCTTTGTTAATTCCTATTACAGTGCTACAGGTGTGCCGGTAGTTGCAGTTCCAGCAACGCGCGGTGGAACTGATTCGACATTTTGGGCAAATAGTGTTACCAAAGCCGATTTGCTATCAAGGTTTGTTAAGACTAGGAAATATCTTGAGAGCAACGGATATACCGTACGTAATAAATATCTTGTGTTTTTACAGGGAGAATCGGATGCTGTTAAGGGAACCGATGTTTTGGAATATAAGAATAATCTAATTGCCGCGTTTCAGCCTTTGTTCGCTAATGGTTTGAATCAGGTTTTCCTTATTACACCGGGAAGAGCCGTTGATGGAATATATTCTTATGATAAAATTGTCGGGGCGCAGATTGCATTATGTAATGAGAGCGATTTGTTTACTCTGGCCTCAAGTTTACTGTATTCGCTTCAACCGGAATATTTAAGTGATGCAGTTCATTATAATCAGGCTGCTTTAAATATGGTTGGTGCAGCAGCCGGTTCAAAAGTCGCGCGAGGTGCAGGATACTGATTATGAAAAATATTTGTGAATTTTTATTTGATTCGGCAGAAAAATATCCGAATAAGACTGCATTTGTTGATACGAAGGAAAAGATTTCATTTGGTGAGTTACTTACTGATTCAAGAAAAATTGCAACTTACTTTCTTAGAAACGAAGAAATTGATGCAAAATCGTTATTTGAGGGTGCAGTTTGCTTCTATATGGAAAAAAGTGTCAAAGCTTTGCAGGTTATGTTTGGAAGTGTCTTTTTGGGGGCATTTTACAGCTTCATTGATGTGAGACAAACGCATGACCGTGCTTTGAATATTCTTAATACATTAGAGCCTGTGCTTATTGTTACTGATGAAGAAAACATCAATGTGGTTAATTCACTTGCCGCAGAAATGAATATGAATTCCAAGGTGATTCTCATTTCTGAGTTGTTTACCCAAATTGAGGGGATTACGGTTGATGAGGAATATCTTGATGGTTTGTTTGAAACATTTTACGACAGGATGCCTTTGTATGTTAATTTCACAAGCGGAAGTACCGGAGTGCCTAAAGGTGTAACGGTTTGTCATGGAAATGTAATTGGTTTTATTGGTACTTTTACGAAAACTTTCGGAATAACAAGTGAAGATGTTATAGCCAATCAGGCACCTTTTGATTTTGATGTTTCGGTCAAAGATATTTATTCGGGAATTCTTACAGGAGCTACGGTTTGTCTTATCCCAAGAGAATATTTTGTGAATCCGGTTAATCTCATGGATTATCTTTGCGAACAGAAAGTTACGACAATTATTTGGGCGGTTTCTGCGATGTGCTTTGTTGCGATTATGAACGGACTTGATTATAAGGTACCGGAGCACTTGTCAAAAATCATGTTCAGTGGCGAAGTGATGCCGATTAAACAATTGAACAGATGGAAGAAATATCTTCCGGATGCGATGTATGTAAACCTTTATGGACCGACGGAAATTACGTGTAATTGTACTTATCATATTTTGGACAGAGAGTATGATAAGAATGAACTTATTCCGATAGGAATTCCTTTCTCAAATGACAAAGTATTTCTGCTTGATGAAGATGACAGACTTGTTGAAGAGGCCGGTTGTGAGGGGGAAATATGTGTATCCGGTTTAAGCGTTGCGCTTGGTTACTTTAGGGATCCTGAGAAAACGAAAGCTTCTTTTGTTCAAAATCCTTTAAATCAGCGGTATATCGAAATTATATACAGGACAGGGGACCTTGGTAAGTATGACAGTGATGGTTTGCTCTACTATACATCTCGCAAGGATTTCCAAATTAAGCATATGGGACAACGAATTGAACTTACGGATATTGAAGTTACGACGATGTCGATAGATGGTGTTATGAGAACTGTGGCTCAGTATGATTTCAAAAAGAAGAAGATTGTGCTGTTCGTGATGGGTGATATAGACAGGAATAAGTTTGATGAAGAATTAAGAAGCAAATTACCGGAATTTATGATGCCCGGTAAAACGGTTGTGCTTGACAACTTCCCGATGAATAAGAATGGTAAAATCGACAGAAAAGCATTGATGGAGCTTGTATGATAACTAATGAAATTTTGAGACGGATTTCAAATGAATATGGTAGTGAATGTTACATTTTCGATTGTGATGAAGTAAGAAAGCGTGCTCGTGAAATTAAGGAAATTATCGGAACGAAGCTTGTTTATTCCATTAAGGCCAATCCTTTTATTGTACCGTCTGTTTTGAATGAGTGTGATGCACTTGAAGTTTGCAGTCCGGGTGAACTTGCGATATGTAAACGCTATAGAGTAGACGGAAGCAGGATTATTTATTCGGGTGTAAATAAGGGTGAAGAGGATATTACAGAAGCACTTGAATATGGCGTGTCTGTCATTACTCTTGAATCAATTCGTCATTATGAAATTCTTAAAGAACTTGTTCAAAACAGTGATTACAGTGTCAGAAGCTTAATTAGATTGTCAGCTAAGAATCAGTTTGGTATGTCTCGTGAAGATGCGGAATATATTATTTCTGATTCACTTACCAATGATCATATTGCGATTGAAGGAATTCATTATTTCGCCGGCACGCAGCGTGCCAAGCTTAAACATCAGGTTAGAGAACTTGACGAACTTAAGGAAACTATAATTTCACTTCGTGAGAAATTCGGAATTGAACTTAGGAAGCTTGAATATGGTACCGGATTTTATTATCCGTATTTTCAGGATGAAGATTCAAGTGACACTTTGAAACCGTGTCGCGATTTCGCATATAAGCTTCGGGAAATGTCTGAGATATGTGATGTTACCGTTGAAATGGGACGGTTTATTGCAAGCAGTTGCGGATACTACCTTGCTACGATATGTGATGTTAAGGAGTCCTATGGACATAAATGGTGTATTCTCGATGGTGGAATGAATCATATCAATTACTATGGTCAGATGATGGGACTTAAGATTCCTAAAATACTTTTTCTCGATGAGGATTTGGAAGAATCAAATAATAGTCAAACAGATAAATGGACTTTATGTGGTTCACTTTGTACTTCAAATGACATTCTTGTACGTGAATTTCCGCATGGTAAGCTAAAGATAGGAGACAGACTTGTATTTTGCAATCTTGGTGCATATTCTGTCACCGAAGGAATTGATTTGTTTTTGTCGCGAACAATGCCTCGGATAATTATTTTTGAAAATGGAACATCCCGGCTTGTCAGAGACAGATTTGAGACATATAATTTGAATGCAGACAATAAATATTATGGAAGGGAAACAGGCTTTACCTGTGGTGAATGAAATGGAAGAATTAATTGGATTACTTAAAGATGTAAGAGATGATGTCGATTTCGAAAATTGCGAGGACTTAATTGACGGTAAGATATTAAGCTCTTTTGATATAATTCAGATTATCAGTGATATTGATGATGAATTTGATGTTGCTATTCCTGCAACCGAGATAGTTCCCGCAAATTTTAATTCGGTTAAGGCAATTTATGCAATGATTGAGAGACTTAGAAATGCTTAAGCATTTCTCTTGTGAAGTTCTCTTTTCCTGCTGTTGACATATGGCTCATATCTTCGAAGTATTTAGGATTTGAGTTATCAAAGTCAATATCTTCGGCAAGAATGTAGTCTGCTTTCAAATCTTCAAGAAGGCTGATTAATTCCTGCTTATATTTTAAGTAAGTTTCATCGTTGGAAAGCAGATAGTAATGAGGGCTTTCCAGGAAAATGAATTTTTGGTTGTTATCATGGCAATGGTTAATTAATTCAATCATTGCCTTTTTTTGGTATTCATTAACTTCAAGTGTGCTTAAATCAAAGGTTGTATTGTTTAATATGTCAGCGCCGGGAGATTCAACGTAATTGTTTTTGGCTCCTTTGTAGTATCGTCCGGAGTAGATTCTTTCGGTAACAGGATATGTAATCAAATCGTCCATGCCGGAGGTTAAGAAATATTCAATTGCAATTGACGAGGTGAGACTTCCCGATTCCCTGATTTTGTTGAATAATTTGATTTTGCCTTCAAGGGATAAGTCCCAGATAACTCGTGAATCCGATAATTTGACATCTTCGGTAAGCAGAAGCGGGTCAAATTCAAATACTATGCAGTCATATTTGTTGCTGCTGCGTTTTAGAATTTCGTCATATTGAACAGTCGTGGCAACCATCTGATTTCCACCGTAGGCAATGATATAATCTTTGTTATCAAATTTCTCATCCAGAGCGGTAACGTCAATATTACTTCTGAAAGTGGAAGAACCAATCATGAGAAGTGACAGGTCGCCTTGCGAAATCATATCTTTGATTCCACGATTCCCGATTGGAATTTCGCAGGAATATACGTTTTTGGCAGCTACAACTCCTAAGCAAATCAATACTGAAAGAAGCAGTGTAATTAATATTTTCTTCATTGTCTATTTCTCCTAAAATGCCTGATACATGAAATTTGATTGACCGAATACACCAAAAAGTCCGATACAGATGAGCATCATACCGGCATATAAATATTTGTGCTTGGAAAAGGCATTTTCATTTATTTCTTTTGTTAATTCAACAATAAATAATCCAAGAATCAGAATTGCAATTATGATAACTGAGGCTGCAGCCTGATTACCGTTGCCAAAAGGAGTAAGGGCAGACATAATCGCAGAACTGCGTAAACTCAAGTTGGTGAAGATTTTTCGGTATACAGTAAGAGCATCCTTCATACTCTCAGCACGGAACATTACTTCACCGAGAAGTACGATTACAAATGTTCTTAAAGTGGTAAAAATAATGATGAATATATTATTGCTGTTCCAATGCAATTTCTGTTTGATTTTCTTAAAATATGACATGCTGAGTACTGAAATCAGCATGATTATTGCAAAATAAATTCCCCAACCGATATATACGGTTTCGGCACCGTGCCATATTCCGGTAATTATCCATACAAGAATCAATGGAAGTATTGTTCTTAAATTTCCTTTCTTGGCATTCTTGAATATTTTGCCGAGAAATTTGGAGGCTTTCCTGTTCCAGGAAGAAGTTACGGCAGGGAGCATAAGGTGATTCTTAAACCATTCATTTAGTGAAATATGCCATCTGCGCCAATATTCCTGAATATTTCTCGAAAAATAAGGACGTATGAAGTTCTCGGTGAGTTTAATTCCGAGCATTTCGGAAATTCCCGCCGCAATGTCCATATAACCTGAAAAATCAGCATACAACTCAATTGCGTAGAAGAAAACGCCGATTAGCAGTGTCAGTCCGTTGTAGGAATTTACATCACTGAATACGGTATCAACATAGTAGGTAAGCCGTCCTGCGATTACAAGCTTCTTAAACAGACCTTTGATTACACGGTAACCGCCGTATTTGATATTCTTAAGAGAGTAATTATGCGGAGTTACGAGTTGCTCTTTCATATCCTGATAGGTTCCAATCGGACCTTGCGTAATTTGCGGGAAATACGTTATGAACAGCGCATAATGAAACAGATTCTGTTCGGGTTCGATTCGCTTGCCGTATACGTCATGTGCATATCCTAATGTCATAAACGTGTAGAAGGATATACCGAGCGGGATAATTAAGCCTGTGATGTTAAAATATATGCTATACCTGAATACAATAAGAATTGCAAGGTTAATGAATATTGTAAGATAGAACCGCCATTTTTTCGGTTTCTGCATTAGATAGAAGGTGCTTAATACAGAAATCAAAATAAAAACAACATATAAAGGATTACTGTACATATAGAAAAATAAGCTTCCAAGGAGAAGCACAATCCATTGAAATTTCCCGGGAACTATATAGTAAATAAACAGTAGCAGTAGTATGAAAATAAAAAACGGAAATGATATAATACTCATTTTGCCTCCTGTAAAATGCTTACGATTCAGTAAGTTATCTTAAGTTACTATTCAGTCCTTGACCGGTAACAAGCAAAAATGCATGCGTGGTTACTTTCGGTAATGCATTTTTCTATCGAATCATGTTTTTACGGTGTGAAGAGCAAGCAGTAACTATCTTAAGATAATATCAGATTTATTTCAATGTGAGAACCCCTCACTGCCCCTATAATCCTTTATTCTATAGAAACCTCACCAATTTTCTCATAATCATCATACATAGGGTTATATTAAGACATTAGGTTTAGTTGTTGCCCACTATATTTAACGAAAGGCCAATTTTAAGATAAAGACAAATAAACAAATTTGTGATAAAATTACTTGATTGTAAGCTGAATTTGAAATAAGGTAAAATGTTACCGGTTGTGACTGATAAGTAACGTTAATCTGTGAAACAGCTAAGGATTATTAAGATTAAGAAGGAATCGTTATGGAACGAATTAAGAAATTTGAAATATGTGAATGGTATTATTTACTTGTCATTCTGGGATATTTTGCAACTTTGATTACACTTAAGATGCGCCCCGGTGTTTTTGCAACTTTTCTAATGCTTGTAGTGGCGGCAACTCTTGCGCTTCGGAAGCAATTTGAAATAAAGGAACTTGCTGACGGAATGGTTGCAGCCTATTTTGTCTATCATCTTATATCTGTTATCTGGTTAATTAAGGGCAATTTCCCATTTAGCGTATTTGCCGAGGAATTTACAGCATCGGTGTTGCCTATGATATTTTATTTTGTTGGTAAGAATAGGGAAAACGCCGGAAACTGGTATAAGAAGTTTCTTTGGGCGATATTGTTACTCGGCGGTGTCGGACTTATCCTCTATATAGTGGCACCACAGTTTTATAATGATTATGCGTATACAATGCTTTTTATTTCAAAGGCCGATGCTGCAACGGAAAGAGTAAGGATGAATTCGGTAGTCGGTTCGACCTGCCTTAGTTTCCTTTCAGTGGCAGGAATGATTGTTTCATCATATTTCATTACGGATAAGAAAAAGAAGAATGTGGTTTTGGCATGTGTTTCATTTGCGGTATGTCTGCTTTTTGCAATTCTTTCAAACCAAAGAAGCGGACTTGTCGTAGCTGCTTTTGTATTCGCTTTTGTCAATTATCTTGTTTTCTTTAAACTTGATATGCTGAATAAGAAGTTTTTCTATATTGAAATTGCGTTAGTTGTAATATTTGTCCTTATTATCGGACTGATAAGAGCGGATTATCTTTTGAAATTCTGGTATCGGATTGCTTCACTGCCAAGTGCAATTTCAGAAAGAAGTGAGCAATGGGTTGCGGCTGTAAACAATATGTATTCTACCTGGCTTGGAAACGGACTGGGTGCGAATGGTCACAAGGCTTTATATGTTGAAGGCGCCCACGTTATAGCGGATGGAGGTCTTGTGAAGTTATATTGCGAGGATGGTATCATCGGATTTGCCATGTATATTTATCTTGTAATCATAACTCTAAAGAAAGGATTTTACGATATCAAAAATCATTATGTGGAAATTATGATTATTGCAGGTATTATTTTGCAATCAATAGGATCGAATATGGTTGCCTTTCAGTTGTGTACACCGATTTTCTGGTTTGCAATGGGGCGTATAAATTGTTGTTTCTTAGATTCTGAATTGAATATTGTCAACTGAGCTGACCTGAATCCGGCGTCAGGACTTGTGAGCGAGTCTTGAAAATACAGATAAAAAATATCCACGTTAATTTGACGTGGATATTTTGGGGATAACAGAGCGAGCCTTGAATGTAAATGAGTTACTTTCACCTTCTTATTTAAACAAGTTTACCACAAGCTTGATACCGTATTTGACGTAATTGGCAAATATTGAAGGCTTGGTAATACATTGTCCCATTTTCTTTAGAATATAGGTTGGACGAAGATAGAAGGAAAGCAGAATGTTTCTTCTGAGTTTCATGAGCTCGTCAACCGAAAGATGCATTGTTCCTTTCATGCTTGAATGGAAGAAATCGGAACCAAGAACCGATTCGGCAAGCAAGTCGTTATCTTTGCAAACGTCATATAATGGCGTTCCGTAGAAAGGAAGTGCTATTGTGACTTCTATGAAGTCGGGATTGGCTTGCATAATTAATTTCTTTGTTTGTTTAATATGTTCTTTGGTTTCCCATGGGAAACCGATTACAAAGAAGCCCCAGAATGGAAGTCCGATTTCGTGACACCATCTTGCTGCCTGAAGATTTTCTTTAACAGTAGTGCCTTTCTTTATTAATTGAAGAATTTCATCGGAACCTGATTCGAAACCGAAAGCAACAAGAAAGCAACCGGCATCCTTCATTAACTGCAACGTTTCCTTGGCAAGTGGTCGGACGCGTGAATTTGCAGTAAATTCGATTTTGCCATGGAGAGGAGAGTTGATAATTAATTCGCAAAGCTCCTTTACCCATTTGGCATTAATTGTAAATGTATCTGCTTTGAAGAAGAAGTTTCTGATACCGTGAACTTCGTAACATTCCTTCATTTCTTCAAAAACATTTTGAGGCGATCTGAAACGGACACATTTGCCGGATATTTCGGGTGTTAAACAGAAAACACAATTACTTGGACAACCACGGGCGGTTTGAATTGTTGCCATCGGTTCATCGGTATCCGGTCTCATATATAAATTGTTGTTCATAAGATGTCTTGCCGGGAAAGGCTGATCGTCGAGATTCTCGCCCCATTTGTGGAACTCGGTTTTGACAAGCTTGCCCTCTGCATCTTTATAGAGAATCGAAAGCACCTTTGAGATATCTCCGATATTTCTTAACGCGTAATCGGCAATTTCACCTATTGCGAAATCAACTTCGCCGCCAATCATATAATCAACATTTGATAAATCAAGAAGATCAAGCATTGCATCTTCGGGAGCGTAAAATAAAGCACCTTTCAACACAACAATCGGATTGAACTTGGCTTTTAGTTCGTTGATTAATTTTAAATCATCGAAGATTGTGGTATTTGTAATACTCATCATTATGAGATCCGGCTTGTATTCGCCGATTTCCTTATACATATCTTCAAGAGAAACTTTTTCGGTCTGATAATCACGAAGCTTAACATCATATCCTCGTTTTAAAAGAATTGCTGCCGCATATCCTAAGTCGTTGCAGGCTCGCATTGCCTGCGCGGAACCGTCATCAATGTTTTGCTGACATCTGTCTTCACCTCGCTGGAAGAGTAATCCCGAGGGATAGAATAACAAGATTTTTTCCATAGCTTTGCCTCCAAATGATTTCAAACTGCTTGCGGACTCGAAATCATCAATACAGTTCAAAAATTTGTTTTCAAACTTCCTTATTTTCGTAAACTACATATAAAAGAATTATATTTATTTCTATTTATATTTGCAAGAACTATTGTGATTAATAGATTTGCATTGATCCTGCTGATTTGTTATTATATCTCAGACTAAGTTATACGACACAAAATTATCGGGTTATTTTGACGTTAGGGGAAAAATATGATTTTGCAAATAAACAATGCGACCGTTCGGTTTGCGGCAGATACAATACTTGACGGTATTCAATTCGAAATCAGAAACAAGAATGAAAAAATTGCAATTGTAGGCAGAAACGGTTGCGGAAAAACAACGCTTCTTAAGCTTATAAACGGCGAAGTTGAAATTACTTCCATTGATGGCGTTAATTCCGGTATTGTTACAACCGGCAATCCGACTATCGGATATTTAAAACAGCTTACTTTTGATGATACGGATATTTCGCTGGATGATGAAATGAAGAGAATATTTGCACCGATAATCAAGATGCAGGAACGAATGGAAGAACTGGTTGAGCTGATGAATACAAGAAGGTACAGGGAAAACGAGGTTGTTGATGCGATGACACGGTTTAACGGCAGTGAAGCGCTATCTGAAGTATCGCACGATGATTTGGCCGAAGAATATACAGAACTTCAGGATAAATTCAGAGAAGCCGGCGGATATTTCTACAGGAAAGAATATGACACAATGCTTCGTAAATTTGGTTTTGCGGAGGAAGATAAATATAAAAAGTTAAGCGAGTTTTCCGGCGGACAGCGAACGAAGCTTGCATTCATTAAACTGCTTCTCTCAAAGCCTGATATTTTGCTCCTTGATGAACCGACAAATCATTTGGACATTACTACCATAGAGTGGCTGGAAGGGTATCTTAAGAATTATCCCAAGGCATTGGTGGTTGTTTCTCATGACCGAATGTTTCTTGATAAAATAGTAGAAACGGTTTATGAAATCGAACATAACAGAATCAGACGTTACAAAGGAAATTATTCCGATTTCGTTAAACTTAAAAAAGAAGCCTATGATAAACAGATGAAGGACTATATTGCCAATGAGAAAGAGAAGGAACGTCTGGCAAATATAGCAGAGCGTTTTATGGGAAAACCCACCAAGGCTTCGATGGCCAAGTCAAAGCTTAAGGCCATAGAGCATATGGATGTGATTGAGGCTCCGGATAAATATGATAATCAGAGTTTTAGGGCGAATTTTACTCCGAGAATCGAATCAGGAAAAGACTGCCTGTTTGTAAGGGATTTGATTATTGGTTACGATAGACCTCTGACGGAACTTTCCTTTGATTTAAAACGTGGAGAACGTCTTGGAATAATAGGTGGAAACGGAATAGGAAAATCAACATTGTTGAAAACTCTGGTAGATGATATTCCGGCACTCTCAGGGGGCTTTGTATATGGTACAAATGTGGAGGTAGGTTATTTTGACCAGCAGATGGCACAATATACCTCTGATAAAACGATTATTGATGATTTCTGGGATGAATATCCGTCACTTACTCAGACAGAGGTTCGAAATTGTCTCGGTGCATTTCTGTTTACAGGCGATGATGTGTTTAAAGATGTAAAGATGCTTTCGGGTGGCGAAAAGGTAAGGCTTGCATTGGCGAAAATATTTAAGAAACAGCCAAACTTCCTGATTCTTGATGAACCTACAAACCATATGGATATTGTTGGTAAAGAAACGTTAGAATCAATGCTTGTGAATTTCGAAGGAACTGTCTTGTTTGTGTCGCATGATCGATATTTTGTTAACAAGGTTGCAACTAAAGTTATGCTTATGGATACGCATGCAGTTAAGATGTATGAATTCGGTTACAGTCAGTATGAAGAGGAAATGCAGGCTTTATCGGGTGATGAGAGTGCGATAGGGTGTGTTAAAGGCAAAGTCATATCCGGCGGCGAAACGAATGCGGATACGAAAACCTTCGGTTTGAATGAAGAAGATTTAAAGATTGACGATACGATAATGAAAATAATCGGAGAAGCAGATACGAAGGGGCGGCAGTCCTACCTTGCGAGTAAGGAAGCAGCCAGAATTTCACGCAAAATCAAAAAGATAGAAGATGAAATTCAAAAAACCGAGGAAGCCATTGAAGAAAAGAAAAGTGAGTTGGCAATACCGGAAAATGCAAGTAGTTATATGAAGCTGCAGGAAATTCAGAATGAAATTGATGAACTTGAAGTTAAATTGCTTGAATTGATGGGCGAATGGGATGAATTGTCAAGTATTTAAGATAATGGGAGAAAATGTATGAGAGATAAACTGACAGAATCTGATATTAAGAAAATGGAAGAGGAAATTGAATATAGAAAGCTTACTTTGCGCCCGAAACTTTTGGAGTCGGTAAAGGAAGCAAGAGCGCATGGCGATTTAAGTGAGAATTTTGAGTATAAGGCGGCAAAACAGGAGAAGAACCGTAACGAGAGCAGAATCAGATATTTGGACAGAATGATACGTTCGGCGGTTGTTATTGATGACAGTTCAAGGGATGATGAAGTTGGCATTAATAATACGGTAACCGTAATTTTTGAAGATGATAATTCGGAAGAAAGTTACAAAATTGTAACTACGGTTCGTTCTAATTCAATTAAAGGATTAATAAGTATTGAATCGCCGCTTGGTAAGGCATTACTTAAACATAAAGTCGGAGATCGGATTCGTGTTGAGGTGAATGAATCGATTTCATATTATGCAACCATTAAGTCAATTGATAAAACAACGGATGATTCACAGGATGAACTTGTTAAGTATTGATTATTTTGTAGTGAAGGAGCCTTAAGATATGCAGAAAGATGAAATAATAATCACGGATGCTATTGTGCATATTTTGGAAACGGAAGTTGCAATGCCGGTACTTTCGGAATATGTGCTTGAACGTCATGAAGAGTTAAATGACCTAATAAGAGGACACATATATAAAATTTTGTCGGGTGACGATCTTAAGAACTGCGTGTTTACGGAAGAGGGCTCTGATATGTATGAACTTCTAAGGGCGTACAATGGCGAGAATTTTGTAGAGTTCAGTAAATATGCGGCAAAGGATTTGTATGAGATAATGCTGGCAAACCCTGATATTCCGTCGGCAGATTTGATTGTTGCAAATTTTACATGTGAGGGAAAATCATATCTTGCACTTCTTAAGATGAATTACAAGGAGAGCTTTATTCATATGACACAGAATGCGGATGACGGTTCGAATTATAATGCGATTGTTATGCAGAGGGCAACACTGCCCATGGCATCTGGCAAGCTTGCGGAAGCTGTAATTATTGATTTGTCGGATTATTCGATTCGCATTATAGAGAAAAAATATGAGATTAACGGGGAAAAAATAAATTATCTTTCGGAATTGTATTTGAAATGCCATGCAAAAATGTCTCAGAAAACAAAGATGGGAATTGTTAATCGTGCGGTTGAACAGATTAACAACAAATATTTTGAAGATAACATTGTAAAACAGATGGAAACAAAGGCTGTAATTGAAAATGAGATACGCGAAGAAGGCGTGATTGTTCCGGAAGTTATTGCTGAAAAGCTTTATGAGGAATATCCGACCGTCAAAGAAGAATTTACGGAGAAGCTTGAAAAATATAATATGATTAAGGAAGAAGTGCGTCCGCAGGCTGAAACAACCGTGAAAAAATATCAAAAACAATATTTGAAAACAGACAGCGGTATTGAAATTAACATCCCGATGGATGAGTATAATCAGAATGAAAATGTGGAATTTATTACAAATCCTGACGGTACGATTTCGATTATGATTAAGAATATCAACAGGCTTATGTCAAAGTGATATGCGGAATGTTTAAAAGGGGTTATCCGGCTTGTAATTCATGCTTGCAAGAATAGATTCAATGGTATAAAATAATTCGTAATGATTTCGTGGGTTTAAGACTTGGCGTCAGAATTTGTAAACAAAGGTTTAGATAGGAGAAATTATATGGCTTTATTGGAAAAATGGAGAAGTACAGCTTATTCCGCTAAGATTGATAAGGGTGTGTTGAAGAAGTTATGGTCTGATTATTTTATGAAAGAGAAAGAAATATATCAGATTTTGCTTAAGAATCCGGATGAGGAAGTAAAAGGAACGGTTAAGGAACTTGCCGAAAAATATGAAATAGATATTATGACCATGACAGGTTTCCTTGATGGAATTGATGATTCCCTGAAAGAACCCAATCCGATTGAAACAATGGAAGAGGATACAGAAGTTTCTCTTGCTTTTGATAAAGCGCTTCTTTACAAAAATATGGTTGCTGCTCAGGCTGATTGGTTGTATGGACTTGAAGAGTGGAATGAAATTTTTGATGAAGAAACAAGGAGACAGCTTTATAAGGAACAGAAACGTTCTACTACAATTGTAAAGGGTGATCGTATTGGAAGAAACGATCCGTGCCCTTGCGGAAGCGGTAAGAAGTATAAGAAATGCTGCGGATCAAGAGCGTAAATAAAATATACGTTGTTTAATGAGGAGACAATATCATGATTATCACACTTAAGGATGGATCAAAAAAAGAATATGCAAGTGCAATGAGCGTAATAGATATTGCGAAGGATATCAGTGAAGGACTTGCGCGTAATGCTTGTGCAGGTGAGATTAACGGTGAGAGAGTTGATTTACGTACAGTAGTTGATTCGGATTGTACGTTAAGTATTTTGACTTTCGCTGACAAGGGCGGTTGCGATGCATTTAGGCATACTACATCTCATATTCTCGCTCAGGCAATTAAGCGATTGTATCCTACTGCGAAGCTTGCAATCGGTCCTTCTATTGATGATGGATTTTATTATGATATAGATTTTGAAGAACCTGTATCGGAAGAAGATTTTCCAAAGATTGAAGCTGAAATGAAGAAAATTGTTAAAGAGGATATTCCACTTGAACGATTTGAAATGCCAAGAAAGGAAGCACTTGATTACTTTGAAAAGCTTGGTGAAGTTTACAAGTATGAATTGGTGCGAGATCTTCCGGAAGATGCGATTATAAGCTTCTATAAGCAGGGCGATTTTACCGATTTGTGTGCCGGTCCGCATCTTATGAGTACGAAACCTGTTAAGGCATTAAAGCTTATGAAGATTGCCGGGGCTTACTGGCGCGGTAACGAAAAGAATAAGATGCTTACCAGAATTTATGGTACATCATATACTAAGAATGCGGATTTGGAAGAATATATTACACGACTTGAAGAAGCCAAGAAGAGAGACCATCGTAAGATTGGAAAAGAATTGTCACTCTTCATGCTTGCCGATGAAGGTCCGGGTTTCCCGTTCTTTCTTCCAAAGGGTATGATTCTTAAGAATACATTGATTGATTACTGGAGAGAAATTCATACAAGAGAAGATTATGTTGAAATTTCTTCACCTATTATGCTTAATCGTCAGTTGTGGGAAACTTCAGGTCATTGGGACCATTACAAGGAGAATATGTACACAACGGTAATTGATGAGGAAGATTTCGCAATTAAGCCTATGAATTGTCCGGGTGGAATGCTTGTATATAAATCCGAACCGAGGTCTTATCGTGATTTACCGCTTAGAATAGGTGAGCTTGGCCTTGTGCACAGGCACGAGAAGTCAGGAGCCTTGCATGGACTTATGCGTGTTAGATGTTTCACTCAGGATGATGCTCATATTTATATGACACCTGAGCAGATTACGGATGAAATCAAGGGCGTTGTGAGCCTTATTGATGAAGTCTATCAGTTGTTTGGATTTGAATATAAGGTTGAACTTTCTACAAGACCTGAGGATTCTATGGGATCTGATGAGGATTGGGAAATGGCAACAGAGGGTCTTAGAAAAGCACTTGATGAATTGAAACTTGATTATGTTGTTAACGAAGGCGACGGGGCATTCTATGGACCAAAGATTGATTTCCATTTGGTAGATGCGATAGGCAGAACATGGCAGTGTGGAACTATACAGCTTGATTTCCAACTTCCACAGCGTTTCGAAGCTGAATATATCGGAGCTGACGGTGAAGCACACAGACCAATTATGATTCATCGTGTATGTTTTGGCTCTATTGAAAGATTTATTGGAATCCTTACAGAGCATTTTGCAGGAAAATTCCCTACATGGCTTGCACCTGTACAGGTTAAGGTGTTGCCGATTTCCGATAAATATGCTGATTACTCAATGAAAGTCTTGAATGAACTTAAGGCAGCCGGTATTAGGGCAGAAATTGATACAAGAGCTGAGAAAATCGGATATAAGATTCGACAGGCAAGACTTGAAAGAGTTCCTTATATGCTTGTTCTTGGACAGAAAGAGGAAGAAGCAGGAAATATTGCAGTCAGAAGCCGTTTCCTCGGTGATGAGGGAAGCAAGATTCTTGATGAATTTATTGCTTCGGTTAAGAAGGAAATTGAGACAAGAGAAAATCGCAAGGTTGAAGTTGAAGAATAAAACGTGTGTTTGTTAAATTATATCCCGGTCAGAGATTCTGCGCTGATCGGGATGTGATTCTTATAGAAAAACAGTTACCGGTCAGCGACTGAACACATCAACAGTAATACAGTAATTAATAAATAAAGTGTTGACAGCGTACTTGTATTGTGTTATTCTCTTTTGGTACGTTAAATATTCCAAGTAGAGTATCCACTCTCACCTCGGGACTTAAAGGTGTTACCGGGCGTTTGAATTTATAAATATAGATTTATATTTATTTTGTGGATGCCTTTTGGTATTCATTTTTTTATTTATGGAGGGTAAGACCATTAGCGAGTTAATGATTAATGAACAGATACGTGACGCAGAAGTGCGTGTTATTGGTGAGGAAGGCGAACAGCTCGGAATTATGTCTTCAAACGAGGCAAGAAGGCTTGCCGATGAAGCCGGAGTTGATCTTGTAAAAATTGCACCAAATGCTAAACCGCCTGTATGCAGAATTGTGGATTATGGTAAGTTTAGATATGAACAGACGCGTAAAGAAAAAGAAGCAAAGAAGAAACAGCGCGTTATCGAAATTAAAGAGATTAGAATTTCACCAAATATTGATACAAATGATTTGAATACCAAAGTTAATGCAGCCAGAAAGTTTTTGGCTAAAGGGGATAGAGTCAAGGTTACACTTCGTTTCCGAGGTCGTGAAATGGCTCATATGAATAGTAGCAAATATATTCTTGATGAATTTGCAGAAGCTCTTTCGGATTGTGCGGTTGTTGAAAAACCACCGAAGGTTGAAGGAAGAGCAATGACAATGTTTTTAACTGAGAAGCGCGGTTAATTAGTTTTACCGTCAAGTTAAAATATAAAAAGTGTTTAGATTAGGAGGAATATGTAATGCCAAAAATTAAAACAAACAGATCAGCAGCTAAGCGTTTCAAAGTAACCGGAACAGGAAAGTTAAAGAGAAACAAAGCCTATAAGCGTCATATCTTGACAAAGAAGACAACAAAGAATAAGAGAAATCTTAGAAAAGCTGTTATTACAGATGCAACAAATGTATCAAACATGAAGAAGATTTGCCCTTATCTTTAATTTGGGTATGAAATTGCAGAATATAGGAGGAAATTGAAATGGCAAGAATTAAAGGTGGTATGAATGCCAAGAAGAAACATAATAGAGTATTGAAGTTGGCAAAGGGTTACAGAGGCGCTCGCTCAAAGCAGTACAGAGTTGCTAAGCAGTCGGTTATGCGTGCTCTTAACACATCATTTGCAGGACGTAAAGAGAAGAAACGTCAGTTCAGACAGCTTTGGATTGCACGTATTAATGCTGCAGCAAGAATGAATGGATTATCATATAGCAAGATGATTTATGGTCTTAAGCTTGCAGAAATCGATATCAACAGAAAGATGCTTGCTGAGATGGCAGTTAACGATGCAGAAGGATTTGCTACGCTTGCAGAAATTGCTAAATCAAAAATTGCTTAATAGAAGAAAGCATATTATGTAGCTTTATCTTTTATCATTGATTAATAAGAGCAGTCACAGGTGTGACTGCTCTTATTGAAGTTGCGCCTTTGATTCTTAAGAAAGCGTATATAAGACTTTTGGTCACATCGTGGTTGGTTTGATACTTTGATTATAGGTGAGTGATTTGAAATTATTGTATGCTGATATTAACAGATTCGATATAGAGTTGCTGAAAGAAAAGGCTTCCAAAGAGCGGTTGGAAAAAGCTCTGAAATTCAAGTATGAGAAGGATATTAAACTGAGTTTACTTGCCGGTATTTTGCTTGAAGATGAAATTGATGAGTTGGGAATTTTGGTATCGAAACCGATTCATTACCATATTGATTCATATTCCAAGCCGCATTTATTTGATTCAAATAGTAATGAGATTTTTTTCTCTTTGTCGCATGCGGGTAATTACGCGGTGTGTATTTGGGATACAAAACCTTGTGGGGCAGATATAGAGGAAATAAAGGAATGTAAGCTTAATATCGCAGAGCGTTTTTTTCATGATAATGAAAAGGCAATGGTTATCGATGAATATACCTTTTATAAATACTGGACTCTGAAAGAAGCTTTTATGAAAATCACAGGACTTGGAATGAGTCTTCCAATGAATGATTTCTATGCTAAGTATTCAGGGAAATGTAACGGCGATGAGTTGTTTGAATATTTTTACAGCACGAATTTGCTGAAAACAGGAAATTCAGATAAACCGGTTGGCAGAACGCTTAATTTAGTTGAAGGCTATGCGGTTAGTGTATGTGGTTTTGATGTTGAGAATTTGTCGGTTTCTTTCAAAAATCGATTGTGAATAAAGTGGTGGCAAAGATATGTCTGATGTTAAAGTTGATGGAAAGACAAAAATATGTGAGCAATGTACTAAGGATGTTTGGGAAAAGGATTTTAAGATTAATCCCCTTGTGATTCTTGATTCGGATTCGGATAGAAAGTATTTTGGCGGAAATCAGGAATGGTATGAGTCAAATACTATGGCATTTGCGGGGTGCGGAACGGTGGCATGTGCAAATATGCTGCGAATGCTCTTTGCGACCAGAAAGGACGTTGATTTGTCCGTGGCAAAGTCAAAAGAGCTTGATCCCTTGTTTAAACGTGAAATATATAAAGATGAATATCTTGAATTGATGAAAAAAATATATCGTAGCATGACGGTGTATGAATTTCCTGTAATTCGTAAACTTTACGACAGAAAAAAGCGCGGGAAGAAAGTAATGGGATTTATTCCGCCGAGTTTTGGTATGAGTCTTAGCGGATATATTTTGGGTGTATTATCATTTGCAAGAAAAAATGGTCTGCTGCTTCATTCTAATGCGTTGGCAACTTCATGGTGTGATTATGATAAAGCACTTTTGTTTATTGAGCAGGGACTTAGAGAAAGCGGTGCGGTGACGATTCTGACTTCAAGAAACAGGCATCCGCTACGATTGTATAATGCCGGGGTAACTGAATTGAAAAAGGGATATGATACTGTCGGAATGAAAGGCCATTTTGCAACCATTACAGGAATAGATACCGACTCGGATGGACGTAAAAGAATTGTTCTTTCGACGTGGGGGCGAGTCGGAACGGTAGCGTTTGATGATTTGTATTTATCATGGCAAAGAAGATGTGCTTATACAAGCTGTTTGTTCTATTTCGTGCCTACCAGGTCAAATGCAGTTGTGCGTAGTGATAAGTTTGCTGCAATATTTCTTCTGCTTAAGGCATATGTAAGAGGATTGTTAAAAATCAAATTGTAAAGGATAAGGAAGCCTAGCGGGCTTCCTTATCCTTTAATATAATTGCTTTCATTGCATTCACAGCTATTTTTACTGCTGCAGATGTGTCTTCGGACATATCCTGATCAAGTCCTGCAGTTTCTCTTTCCTGATTCCATATTACATGAAAACATGAACCGGCACGGCACCCAAGGGCACTTGAAATTACGAATAAAGCCGCCGATTCCATTTCAGAGGCAAGAACACCAAGTCTTTTCCATGATTCCCATTTGGCAAGTAATTCGTAGCTTACAGGGCTTTTACTTGGGTCATGTTGTCCGTAGAATGAATCTTTGCATTGGACGACTCCGACATGGGTAGTTTTTCCTTCTTCGATTGAAGCACAGTGTAAGGCATTAACGATGTTGTAATTTGCTACTGCAGGAAATTCTAACGGAGCATATTCCAAAGATGTGTGTTCGTATCGGATTGCACCGGTAGCAACTACTATATCACCTGATTTGACGTTTAAATCAATTCCGCCACAGGTTCCGACTCTTATAAATGTGTCGGCGCCGAGATTGTGAAGCTCCTCAACTGCAATTGCCGTTGACGGGCCGCCGATCCCTGTGGAACAGGCGGTTACCTTTGTGCCGCACAGATAACCTGTATAAATATTATATTCGCGATTGTATGCGATTTGAGTGGCGTTATCAAAGTGATTTGCGATTGCAGGAATACGACCCGGGTCGCCTGCTAAAATAACATATTTTCCTATATCACCTTCGGTACATTTGATGTGAAATTGTTTTTCTGTTTTTT
>JAZLIP010000034.1:0-16733 GCA_045617445.1 Lachnospiraceae bacterium
ATCATAAGCAGCCACGATTGCATATGCCGCACTTCGAAGCTCATCAAAAATTTCTGCCTTAACATTTTTCTTCAAGTTATACTGTTCCAAAGATGTAATCAGCACACCCAAAATCACTACCGGCAAAATACTCATTTCCAATAGCATTATAGCAAGTCGAAGTCTTCGTTTTTTCATCTGCTGTCGAATTTTTTCTATCATAACTTTTTCCTCAGCGTTATTTCAAATCAACTCTACCGTTATCAAACAAACCTCATTTTTTCAAGACGCATCACTAATTAGCATTATCCGTCCGGCTTCTGTTTTACTCCAACGCTCACACCTGGCCAAACCGGCATCACGTGCAACATCCTCCATTAGTTTTATATAATCGTTAAATTCCTTCTCCGTTTTTGAATAAATTGCTTTCCATGAATATTGGCAAACTATTTTGGATATAATATAGAAACTGGTATCAAGGCCATCGCTCTTCATTCGTTCTGTGAAAAATGAGGATTTCTTTACTGAGTATTCACCTTTCGTAATATACTCTTTAATATTTTCCACCTCATTAATATCACGCCATTCCTGTTCAA
Organism: Lachnospiraceae bacterium; assembly: GCA_045617445.1. Taxonomy (GTDB): domain Bacteria; phylum Bacillota; class Clostridia; order Lachnospirales; family Lachnospiraceae; genus UBA2868. Next base: position 576 of record JAZLIP010000034.1, read on the forward strand.
CATCGGAAATATCCTTAGATACAACATTTGGCCAATATTCGAAATTGTAAGTCTGTCCGTTTGATTCCGGATTTATCGTATCAAGTGCCCAAGTATTTGCATTAAACTTAGGAACTCCGAATTCAAACTTACCGCTGTAACCGGTATATTCAGGCAATACGTAATTGTAATCAATTCTTCCCAAATACCCTGATTCAAGAACACACAAATTGCCTTTGGAATCATAATCCCAGCCAACACCTTTTGGACCATATTCCATCGTCAACCGTCCCGAAGGTGTACACATCCAATTAATTAATGCTACACACAACTCCGGATGTTTTGTATTTGCACCGACGCTCCAGACACATTCACCACCATGCTGATTCAGGCCATCAACAAGCGTATCCTGATTCTGCGCCGATACAGGCAACATCGCCCTGCCCTGAGCCGTATGTCGTACAGAGTTATAACGTTTGGCGAAATTGTCCGCATCAAAACTGAATATAGCCTGTCCGTCAGTATATTTACTCTGCGCACGACTGAAACTCTGAGAATTCGATTCTTCATCCAGACATCCGTTACGATAGAGCTTGTTATAGAACTGCAAAGCACGCACAAAATGTCCGTCCTTTTCAAACAATGTTTCATACGAACCATCATCAACATTGACGAAGCCAAAGCCAAAAGTCTCTAATCCGAAACATGCGGCACATAAATCCGAAACCGCTTTCGGCACAGTCGCATCATCTCTTGTATAAAGTGATACTCCACACATTGCCTTGCCACTGTCCGATTTATGGTTCAGATTTTTCATTTCAAAAATCACATCTATATAATCTTCAAGATTGTTTATTTGAGGTGATCCGATTTCCTTATACAAATCCCATCTGAGATTGGGGTAATATTTAAAATCGCCTATCTCATCTTCACCGTATGCCACATCATTTCCAATTCCGGTCATTACCCATTCTGTGGTTATTGCGCGATTTTTCTTAACGGCGGGATACATATTTTCTTTAATATAGCTGCCGTAAACATTCAGCAAATCATTCGCATCCCAATCAAGCAATTTATGTTTGCTGACCGCATCAATGTAGTCTGTGGAACTATTGTCCCAAAGTACTATATCGCAAGCATCTATCGGCAACATTTTACCTGTAACGTAACCTGTTTTTTCGTTTCCTATAAAATAAAGTCTTACGTTGAATTTCTCCAGAAGGTAATCCGCAAACCACCCCATCTGATATCCGTGATAATCGCTCAGCATGGAAAGCACATAAAGAGTGATCGGTCTCTCCGGCAGTACTTCCATTGTCTCCTTTGGCAAAGATGTATCATGTACCGAAATATTTTCCCAATCATTATTTTGCGGCTCACGCACAAAAATTTCATCACCGTTCGTTTTCCCGCAACTGCTGATAAAAGAAGTGCAAAATATAATCGTCATGACAAAAGCCATTTTTTTGACAATATTATTTTTGTAAAAAAGTGAGAGTATATCTATACATCCACATCTCATTGAGACATACCTCCGAAAGATATCTAAACCCTAATTTCTCACACAGCCTTATACTTGCTTCATTACCGGGGGCAACAAAGCAATTGAGACTTTTCATTTCAAGAACATTCCGCGCATAATCAACTACCGCTTTGCAAGCCTCATAGGCAAACCCCTGTCTCTGTTTGTCCGCCGCTATCATATAGGCAAGTTCTGCAGTCTCATATCCTTCACGCAAATCAAGTCCGGCACGCCCGATAATTTTCCCTGTTTCTTTCTCAATTACAAGCCATAAACCAAACCCGCATACTTCATAAACATTGCTAATATATTCTTCCGTATAAACACGTTCCTCATCAATATCTTCAAACAAATCCTCCATATATCTTGTGACGGATTTATCCTTATAAATTTCATAAAGTGCCTCAACATCATCAACCGTAATTTCCCGTAGCTTAAGTCTCGCCGTTTCAACAATATCCCACGGCAAGTGAAAATGACGTTGATACATCTTAAGTACAAAATCAAAATCCACACCTTCAAATCCAAGCAGAACGCATTCGGCATTTACAGCTCGCACTGCACATGTTGTGCTGTTTTCAAGAAAACAGAAACCAACCGAACTTAAAAGTGCCAAATCAACGCCATCCTTACAATCGGTAATTATATAGCTTACATCTGATTGCAACCCTAATGTTGCTTCTTCAAGTGTTTCGCTGTTCCCGCTAAGAACGCACTTTACTTCCACACCATTAACAATTACATTAAGCATTAGCTCCTTAAGGCCTACGTAATCAAAACGTTCAAGATATAAAATCAAAAGTTTAAAACAATTTTTCTCCATAGCAGTCGCCATTTAACAGGTGTAGCGTTTAAAAATTTCCGGACTTAACAAATTCAACAAATTCATCCTCAGGAAGTGGTTTGGAGAAATAGAATCCCTGAATGTATTCGCAGCCGATATCAAGAAATCTATCAAGTGTTGCTTTTTCCTCAACGCCTTCAACAAGAACTATTTTCTTCATTTCATGAAGCATATTCACAGTATTTTTAATCACTATCCACATGTTCGGGTCATTCATTTCATCAACAAAACTCTTATCAAGCTTAACAACCTCAAAAGGAAGCTTAATTACCCGCTTAATATTCGAATATCCTACACCATAATCATCGAGTAAGAACTTAATACCCGCTTTGGAAAGAGCAAAGACATTCCTGTCAACTGCCGTCGGATCAATATCTGCCGCAGTCTCAGTAATTTCCATACGAATTTTGCTGACATCAACATTATGATTGTTCAAAATATTTCTGACCTTTTGTACAAAATCAGTTTCAATACACTGTGCAAGCGACAGGTTGATTTCCAAATGTTCAAGTCCCAAAGCATCCATATCTATACGTTCAATAAAGGAACAAACCTCTTCAAGTACATAGTCACCAATTTGATGAATCGCACCACTCTCCTCCGCTGCCGGAATAAATAATGAAGGCGGAACAAATCCATACTTATCATCAATAAGTCTTATCAATGCTTCTGCCGAAACAAATTTCATCTTTTCTGCCGAATATATCGGTTGATAATACATCTTAAATTTATGATTCTTAATGGCACTGCTTATCACATCATCCAATTCATTCTTAAGCTTGAAATCTTTTGAATCCGCAACTTCCGAAAGTGTCACAACCTTATTGGTGTTTGCAAAGGATTTCATTAAAACATTATCAAAATTCATAACACCAATATAACCGTCTATATCTTCCGGGCATCTTACAATGCAACTCCTGCAATTAATTTCCACATTCAGGTCATTAATAACCGTAGGCTTGCCAAGCATATTACAAATCGAAAAAGCTACATTATTGATAACTTCCATATCATTGCTTTCAGTCATAACCATATAAGAGCCGTTAAGCATATAATAAACATCAGCATTTAATTTATGAACATTACACACGTGTGTGATTGTATCTCCGACAAGATGCAACATTTCATTAAAACTATCAACACCTATATAGGTTCTTATCGTAGCGCAGTTAGAGATTTTCAAATATATAATTCTGAAATCCCGTCCGAATTCAAAAGCATGTTTTATTTCTATAAGTGCGGCATTGTAATTCTTAACACCAATTACGGGATCAACAATTTCCTCACCTCGATGAACCATTGTATATATAAGAAGCATTACAACCGAAATGCCGAAAATTTCAACCATTAAATTAGGAATTATCATTTGAACAGCAATTGTAACAATACTGATGGGATACTGACTGAACAATGCCAAAAATTTGTCCTTGGACATAAGATTTCTGTATTTTATCAAGATATACAAACCAAAGCAAAGATAGAAGCCGGCAACCGCATACATAACCGGCATACCAAAGCCTCTTGTATACTTCATATTTTCATCAAAATAGAATACAAAATTGGTAATCGGATTAGAAATGATAAGAATTGCTTCTAAAACAAACGGCATTGTCCATAAAGCAAATTTGGTATGATTTCTGACATAAATATGCCACACCCCCATATAGGAAAAATTATATAAAATATATAGCGGAGCCGACAGATTTCTCGTCAGAAAATAAATAATATTAACTACCATACGTACATTTACATTGGCACTTGTAATCGGAATATATGTACCGTAAATAAGTGCCCACATATCAAATATTGCCGAAATAAGTACACAGGCAAGCAAAACTATAAATACTTTATTTGAACGACCGGTAGACAAACCTCTCACGAACAGCGAAATAAAAATGATAATAAGAAAAACAATTGCACAAAAATCAAAATAGAACATACCAGCTTCCATAATCCACCTCGCAATTTTAATTTAAGCCTATCCAAAAGATAGATGCAATTGCATAAAAAAAGAACAATTGAGCACCCATAAATGTATTATACTACAATTGTTCCTATTTTTGTCATATTTGTAACCAAAAGTTACATTTTAACCCGTTTTTAATTTAAATTTCTGAATTTCATGCTCAGTAGATACTTTTTCCATTAATGCACCAAGGCTTTGAAGTTTCTGCGGAAAGTCTTCGTAACCACGTTCTATATAATGGATATCATCTACGGTAGACACTCCATCCGCCGCTAATGCTGCACAGCAAAGTGCTGCTCCGGCACGTAAATCAGGTGCTGTAATCGGTGCTCCGGTAAATTTAGTGACACCTTCAACAATTGCTGTGTTTCCTTCCACTTTAACGCAAGCACCCATCTTCTGCAATTCATCAACATATTTAAATCTGTTTTCAAAAATACTTTCGGTAACTATACTCGTACCATCAGCCAACGCCAATGCTGTAGCAATCTGTGGTTGCATATCTGTAGGAAATCCGGGATACGGCAACGTCTTAACGTGAGTGCTCTTCAATCTCTTCGATGCAACAACTCGCAACTCATCATCAAATTCAAATACTTCGCAACCCATTTCAATCAATTTAGCAGTAATAGACTCAAGATGCTTAGGAATAACATTCTTAATCATAACATCACCCTTAGTGATTGCCGCTGCAAACATAAAAGTTCCTGCTTCTATCTGATCGGGTATAATGGAATATGTTGTTCCGTGGAGTTTCTCTACACCTTTAATACGAATCACATCAGTACCCGCTCCCTTAATGTTTGCACCCATACTGTTTAGGAAGTTTGCAACATCAACGACATGTGGTTCCTTAGCTGCATTCTCAATAATCGTCTTTCCTTCTGCAAGTGCTGCAGCCATCATTATATTGATTGTGGCACCTACAGTAACAACATCAAGATAAATATGATTGCCTACAAGTCGCTCTGCCTCAGTTGAAATCAAGCCGCGCGCAATAACAACATTTGCACCGAGAGCCTTAAAGCCTTTGGTATGCTGATCAATAGGTCGGCTTCCTATGTTACATCCACCGGGCAATGCTACTTCAGCACGCCTATACTTGCCAAGAAGTGCTCCAAGCATGTAATAAGAAGCTCGAATCTTCTTGATATACGCTGCGTCTATAGTAAGACTGTGAATCATGGAAGCATTAATCTTAACAGTATGCCTGTCAAGTCTCTCAACCACAACACCAATACTTTCCATTGCCATAATTAAAACATTTGTATCGCGGACATCCGGAAGATTTTCAATTATAACTGTTTCGTCGGTCATAACTGCTGTCGCCAGAATTGCCAATGCAGCATTCTTAGCGCCACCAATTTCAACTTCCCCGACTAAGGGATTACCTCCCTTTATAATATATTGTTCCACCTTGTTTCCCCTAACTTTAACTGCAATACTACCAATATTACTATTACCAAACGCAAACATCACAAGCAGTAATGCATTTTGCTATTATTACAAATTCCATAAAATACTGTATATAGTAGTCAACAAGTCCTTCTACAACACTTTATATCTTACCGATTATATAACAATAGTAACACAATGTAAATGCGAACACACATTTTCAGAAGTTTTTACAAAATTGTTACAACCCATTCAATTAGTTTATGTTAAACATTACCTCATATATGAGAACGGATTAACCTGACCACCGCCCACAAGAATTTCAAAATGCAAATGTGGTCCGGTACTTACACCGGTATTACCGCTAAGAGCAATCTTTTCGCCCTGTTTAACCGACTGACCCGATTTAACAAGTATCTTGCTTAAATGCCCGTAACGAGTCTGTTTTCCGTCAGGATGTTGGATATATACAACATAACCATAACCACTACCCCAACCGGCTTTGACAACGGTACCTCCCGAAGATGCACATACAGCCGTACCAACCGGCGTAGCCCAGTCAACACCCCTATGATATGTACTCGCGCCCTTCTTTGGTGCCTTTCGTCTTCCAAAAGTAGATGACAATCTTCCACCGGAAATCGGTTTAAGATACGTAGGCGGAACTTTCGTTCCTCTCTCTATGATTTTCGCAACAGCCTCTACTACAACATCTTCGTAAATAATCTCCCTATCCTGTTCCGAATCATTCCTATACGTAATATCCGCAACAACCTTTCTGAAACCTTCAACAGGCTCCTGAATGATTTTGCTCTCATTAGTAAACCACTCATCATTATCAATATATTTAACAGGTGCATTATAATTTTCTTCGTAATATACTTCTTCCGTTCTTACTACCGAAAGCTCGGATTCTTTTGTATTAACCTTTATTTCATCCCCAACTCGCAAAGTCGAATTGGCATTTGAAATAATTTCCGAATTAAGAGCTATAAGCCGATCCACCGTTGTATTATTTTTCTCGGCAATCACAGAAAGAGAATCTCCGGCAACAACCTCATAGATTTTACTCTTATCCTGATCCACACTGACCATTTCCATTGCTTCATCAAGGGTGCTGATTTTGTCCGAATCGGCGTAGGTCTGAACAATTTCCACATTTTCGCCGAAATCAAGACTCTTAACTCCAAATTCAAATTCGGAGACCTTTTGTCCCTCTGCCTTAACATAGAAATCATCAAGCGCCTTGTAAGCACCTGCCATAGGCAGTGCAAAAGCATCCTTATTCAAAATCTCTTCTTCAGTTTTCTTTATAATTGAAGTTGTCAATACATTGAGTTCTCTTGTAGGATCGAGTACAACATTCACAGAATAATCACCATCAATGTCATATACGTCCTTTGCCTTCTTCAAGAGCGCGAGAACTTCCTCCGCGGTTCGAAGATTGACAGTGAATTCATTGATCTTCATTTCATAAACAGGTTCTTTGGTAACCAGTACGCTATCCTTAAACGCACGATACATATTATCAATGATTACTTCATCTTCGTCGACTTTCCCAAACACATCATTGGTAACATTAAGCACATACGAATAATCAATAAGAACCAAACTGTCGCTTTCCCTTGCTACCCGCTTCCTTGCAGCATTCAGCATGTCATTTACCTTAGATGAATCATCAACAACGCCAACGCTGTTACCATTAATAAAAATTTTCACCTGATTGCTTCCACCTTTGTATCTTCCGCCCGGGATAAAGATAAAAGCAAGAAATGCGACAATTAAAAGTGTATAGATATGATAAAATTCAATTATTTTTGTGTGTCTTGTTAACATGTCTCTTATTCTTCTTAACGCTATAGCCAAAATTACCGAGTAATTTGCCTATCCCGAAATACTCCCCATGAGCATAAACAATTGGTTTAGCTGCCGCAAAATCAAATTTGCTGTTGCACTGCATATATTTGTCATCAACATGAACCGATACAACATCGGCAATAAACATATGATGGCTTCCAAGTTTCTCTACCTTTGCTACTTTGCATTCAATATTTACCGGGCTTTCCTTGATCAACGGACATCTAAGAAAACTCGCCGGTTCCTTATGAAGATTGAGTTCGCTGAATTTATCTACATCGCGCCCTGATTTAACACCGCAGTAATCAGTAGCATAAGCCAGTTCCTCCGTAGTCAGATTAACTACAAATTCTCCAGTCTTTCTTATTATATCATAGGAAAATCGTTCCGGTCGTACCGATATTGACAGCATCGGCGGGTTTGTGCATATGGTTCCCGCCCAGGCTACCGTCAAAACATTGTCCCTGCCATCCTCATCCGTACAGGTAACAAGAACTGCCGGAAGCGGATAAAGCATATTACCTGCTTTCCATTCTACTTTGGACATTTCAAACACCCCACTTTATGCCAAGTACCTTTTTAACTTGTTTTTTATTCGCATATCGTGCTGCTTCGCAACACTTTTATGCTCATATTGTGGCAGCTCCCAAAGTATTCCCTCCTCCTTTGTGCAAGCACACTCGGACGAATACCTTTGGACCTTGGTATCATATGATGTGGAGAATCTGGGCAATAATGAGGCCAAGATTTGTAGCAGCGATTACCATTCCTATGATGGTAAGAATTTTTACGGTACCAAAATTCTTCTTTACATTTAACAGGTTCTTCTCATCCTGTTCAACAACAACAGCCTGTACATTTCTGTAGCATTTAACATTTTCTTTATGTACATGATCTTCAAGATCGGCAAACATCTTATCGGCGGTAGCCTTATCAAAAATCATTTCGTTTGCTTCTTCTTTCTTATTATCAATGAGTTCTTCCTTAAGAAGTTTCAATATATCTGCATTTGAAAAAACCGCTTTAAGAATCTCATCCTTATTTAATGCAGATAATTCCTTATATCCATCTAATGAATCTTCCGAAAGACTTGCCTGAATTTCATCAAGTGTACGCGATTCTCTTGCAATAGCCTTCGCATTTAAATCTATCGCGCGAAGAATCTCCTTCTCTGATGAAATTCTGTCATCTCTCTCATCATCGAAGAAATCCTGAATAACATCAAGCTGATTCTCATTACTGTTTGTAACAATATCCTTAATCTGATCAAGTGATACCAAACCGTTTTCGGTTCTTCTTCTCGTATCATCACGATATCCCATATCACTTCTTGCAGTTCTTGAATTCAAAGAACTGTGTTCATTATTATTTCTGACTAAATTCTTCTCAAATCTACTCGCAAATTTACTAAAGCTTTCCATACACATCCTCCATCGCTAAATCAGATACTCACGAATTTATACTGTCCTTGTTTCAAACCAAAATCTTTCTAATTCTATCATTTTTCTATATCAAGTTCAAGTCGGATAAATTTTCGATAAATCAGGTTACTATTACCGTATCTTTTTAAATTTTAGCCACTTCAGTTTACATAACTATCGATAAATACCGTTCAAAATAACAAAGTGTGGTTACTAAAATGAAATATGTAAAGATTTGGTAACCAGTTTGTATATTTTAACCATCCTGCCACGTTTTTTTGTTTGCTTTTTGTGCTTTTTAACCATCTATTAAAATTTTATTCATAAACTGTTCATATTTCATTGTTAGTATGAACTAGTCGCATGTTGAATGTGAAGTTTTACAAAGATATGATGAATTTTTTCATACTATTGCCCAGGTGACTCTCATCCATCTGGGCACTCCTCATTTATTGGGAACAAATCTAAAATTTGAGTAACTATTCAGAACACCATTCGCAAAATCGCCTTTTCAAGGCTTTTCTTTTGCTCATGTTGTTACTTCGCCATATAAAACTGCTCAAAATATTCTTTGCAAGCAAAATATTTTGAGCAGTTTTGCATGGCTCTGAATAGTTACAAATTTGATATTTTACTATTCGTAACTTTGTTTACTTCCGGCTACTCAGTTTTTCCGGATTTAAAAGATAGCACATATTTTCTTTATGTTGATTTTCCCTCGAATATATGAAATAATCATTTGAAAGCATCTGCTCGCAGTTTGCAAAAAACATAAAAAGATTTGTACTATTATAATGTATTCTCATTTTTACATCGTTTTCCCGTTGCAGAAATCATAAGAACATTACTGTTTGGTTACTGACTGTTAACACGGGAACTTCTATAATCACAAATTACATGGAGGGAACACATGATTACCGGAAAAAATATTGCAATTGCAGGAACAGGATATGTCGGTCTTTCAATGGCCACTTTACTTTCACAACACAATCACGTTGTGGCCGTCGATATCATTCAGGAAAAGGTTGATATGCTAAACAGCAGAAAGTCACCCATTGTCGACAAAGAAATAGAGGAATACTTAACAACCAAAGACCTTGACTTAGTAGCAACAGTCGATGGTGCAAGTGCATATTCAAATGCTGATTTTGTCATAATTGCTACCCCTACCAACTACGATGCCAATCAGAATTTCTTTGATACATCTGCGGTAGAAGCTGTTATCAAGCTTGTGACAGAAGTAAACAAAGATGCAATAATGATAATCAAATCCACTATTCCTGTCGGATTTACCGAATCTGCCAAGAAGAAATACGGCACAAAAAATATTCTCTTTTCTCCCGAGTTTCTTCGTGAAAGTCGCGCACTTTATGACAACCTCTATCCGTCAAGAATCATCGTAGGTACTGATATGAGTGACAAACATCTAAAAGAAAGTGCGGAAATCTTCGCAACCATGTTAACCGAAGGCGCACTCAAAGAAAATATTGACGTATTATATATGGGAACAACCGAAGCCGAGGCAGTAAAACTTTTTGCAAACACTTATCTGGCTCTTCGAGTATCCTATTTCAACGAACTTGATACATATGCCGAAATAAAAGGTCTTGATACACAGAAAATAATCGAAGGTGTTTGTCTTGATCCTCGAATCGGAACACAATACAACAATCCATCTTTCGGATATGGCGGTTACTGTCTTCCAAAGGACACCAAACAGCTTCTTGCAAATTACAATGACGTCCCGCAAAACCTCATTCAGGCAATTGTTGAATCCAACAGAACACGTAAGGATTTCATTGCTGACAGAGTTTTGAACAAAGCCGGTTACTACGATTACTACAACAGCCCTTCCTACAATATGAATTCAGAGCATGCTTGTGTCATCGGAGTGTATCGTTTAACAATGAAATCAAACTCCGACAATTTCAGGCAGAGTTCCATTCAGGGAATCATGAAAAGAATCAAAGCAAAAGGGGCAACCGTAATTGTTTACGAACCAACCCTTACAGACGGAACAACGTTCTTTGGAAGCGAAGTTGTAAATAACCTTGATGATTTCAAATCAAGAGCCGATGCAATCATTGCAAATCGTTTCGATGATTCTCTCAGTGATGTAATAGACAAAGTTTACACACGTGATATTTTCAAAAGAGATTAGTAACAAACGAAAGGGGTTCAAATGTCAATAGCCGGTGCATTTATGGTTCCACATCCCCCACTCATCATTGAAGACATAGGATGCGGGAAGGAAAAACAAATAGAAAACACAGTGGCTGCCTACAAGACCGTTGCTTCCAAAATATCGGCCCTGGCGCCGGAAACAATCATCATTATTTCGCCGCATGCAACTTCCTACAGAGACTATTTTCATGTTTCGCCCGGTAAGCAGGCTTATGGAGATCTTTCCGCATTTAACGCTCCAAATATAAATTTTACAGTAGATTACGACAATGATTTTGTTGTTGAATTGTCAAACCTTGCCGTTAACGAAGCATTTCCGGCGGGGGTCTTTGGTGAAGCGAACAAGGAAATCGATTACGCAACAATTATTCCTCTTTATTTTATAAGTCGGAAATATACAAACTTTAATGTCGTACGTATCGGTTTATCCGGTTTATCCTTCAAGGATCATTACCGCCTCGGTATGTTTATAAAGGAAACCGCAGTGAAGCTTAATCGCCATGCCGTAGTACTTGCAAGCGGTGATTTATCGCACCGTCTTTCGTCTAAAGGTCCTTATGGCTTCAAAGAAGAAGGTCCGATATATGACAGCAAAATCATGGAAGTAATGGGTAATGGTGATTTTTTCAAATTATTTGATTTTGATGAGGCTTTCTTAAATAACGCAGGCGAATGTGGGCACAGAGCTTTTCTGATTATGGCAGGTGCATTAAACGGACTCGAAATCACATCCGAAAAACTTTCCTACGAAGATCCCTTCGGTGTCGGCTACGGAATTTGTTCATACGAAATCAAAGGCGAATCCGCCGCAAGAGATTTCTACCTTAAATATACAGCCACCAAAGCCGAAGCAATATCAAAGGCACGTGAGAACGAAGATGAATATATAACTTTGGCACGAACCGCCTTGGAAGAATTTGTCAGAAATGACAAAGCAATAAAAGCTTCCAATGAACTTCCCGATGAAATGTTAAACTCAAGAGCCGGCGTCTTTGTCTCTCTTCACATCAACGGAAAACTCAGAGGCTGTATGGGATCAATTAAGCCCATCCAGAAGAATCTCGCTTCTGAGATTATCAGCAATGCACTATCCGCCGGCATCAGAGATCCGCGATTTCTGCCGGTAACAATACATGAACTTGATGACATTATATACAGCGTGGACGTACTTTCTGAACCGGAAGAGATTAAATCCAAGAATGAGCTTGATATTCATAAATACGGTGTAATTGTTAGCAAAGGCGATAAATTGGGATTACTCCTACCGGAGCTTGAAGATATTGATTCCGTAGACACTCAGATTTCAATTGCCAAGCAGAAGGCAGGAATTGACGTAAACGATAATGATGTAATACTTAAGCGTTTTACAGTTAAAAGGCATAGCTGCGAATAAAGCAGCCATGCCTTTTGTAATCAGTTATTCATGGCAGTTACGATACCTGCTTGGGCATCAAGTCTTACAACTGCTCCCTGTTTAAGAATTTCCGTCGCATTCTTGGCGCCAAGAATTACCGGAATATCTAAAGATAAACCTGCAACCGCCGCATGAGAATCCCAACCGCCCATTTCAACGATAATTCCTCCGCATCTCTTCAGAAGTTCAATCATTCCGTTATCAGTTTGGTAAGTCACTATAATATCGCCATCCTTAAATCTTGCCTTTACTTCGCCGGGTGTTTTTCCGACACAAAGACTGCTACAGACACTATTCTTACCTACACCCATTCCTTTAATCAATGTATTTCCGGCAACAGCTACCTTAATTAAATTGGTCGTTCCCGAAACTCCAAGCGGAAGTCCTGCCGTAATTACCGCAAGCTCACCTGGTTTAATATATCCTGCCTTTTCGGTACTCTCCATAGCCTCCGTGAAAAGTGAGTCTGAATCCGTTTGCTCTGTAATCAGCATCGGAACAACTCCCCACGACAAATTCATCTGATAATAAGACTTCATTGAAGGAGTACATCCGATAATCGGACATTCAGGCCTGTATCTTGAAATTATCCTTGCCGTACGTCCCGACTTTGTAACAGTAATAATCACGGATGCGTTAATATCAATTGCCGTCATACACGTAGCGTGTGAAATAGCCGAAGTAACATTCAAATCACCGACTTTATTTATATCACGAAAGCGTTTCTTATAATCAATATCATTCTCAGTATATTCAGCAATTTCCACCATCGTTCTAAGTGCTTCAATCGGATACTTACCTGCAGCGGTTTCCCCTGATAACATTATTGCACTTGTTCCGTCATAAATTGCATTAGCCACATCAGTAGCTTCAGCTCGTGTAGGTCTTGGATTCTTCATCATTGAATCCAACATCTGCGTAGCGGTAATTACAATCTTGTTTGCAGAATATACTCTCTTGATAATTTCCTTCTGAATTGAAGGAATTTCACGAATAGGGATTTCAACACCAAGGTCTCCTCTTGCAACCATTACTCCATCCGATATACGAATTATTTCATCTATATTGTTTACACCCTGACGGTTCTCGATTTTGGAAATGATTTTCATTCGGGAATCACCGTTTTCAGCAAGAATCTTTCGTATCTCGGCAACATCATCGGCACATCTTACGAAGCTGGCTGCAATAAAATCAAAATCATTCTTCACACCAAAAATTATATCATCCCTGTCTTTATCACTGATATATGGCATGCTGAGTTCAGCGTTCGGTACATTTACACCTTTTCTGTTCGAAATAACACCTCCATTTTCAACAACGCAGATAACATCTGTCGCTGTAACCTCTTTAACAGTCATTTCAACAAGGCCGTCATCAATAAGAATCGTTGTACCGGAAGAAACATCATTAACAAGATTCTTGTATGTAACAGATACTCTTTCATTTGTTCCTTCAATATCCTCTGTCGTAAGGCTAAATGTCTGTCCCGCAACAAGTTCTATTTTGTCCTTTTTGAATGTTCCGATACGAATTTCAGGTCCGCTCGTATCAAGAAGCAATGCAATCGGAAGTTTAAGTCGCTCCCTCATTTTTTTAATACGACTGATAGTTTTTAAATGTTCTTCTTCTGTTCCATGTGAAAAATTAATACGGCAAACATTCATACCGCCAAGCATAAGTTGCTCAAGTACGGAATCATCCTCGGTTGCCGGTCCCATTGTACAAATGATTTTCGTTTTTCTCATACTCACACATTTCCTCTCTTATTTTTCTTCTGTTTTAGTAGATTCTATCAGATAAACAAAATTTTATCCACTTTTAACCAAATTTGTTTTTACTTTTCATAGAAATTTGCAAATGACTTGTGATAGAATAGAGCATGAACAGGAGAAAAAATATGTACAAGGTAGACGACATGGTTGTATACGGTAATCAGGGAGTTTGTCAGATTGTCAACATAGGAAATCTATCAATATCTATGGCCGACCGTAAGAAGAAATACTACACACTTCGTCCAATATACAAAAGGGAAGCTGTTGTTTATGTTCCTGTCGACAACATCAAAGCAGTTATGCGTCCTGTAATGACGAAGGAAGAAGCCCTTGAGTTGATACATAAGATTCCATCCATTGAGCACGCTTGGATTATTAATGAAGCCGAACGCGAACTACAGTATAAGACAGCGTTAAAGACCTGTGATTGTGAGGAATTGGTCAAAATTATCAAAGCCCTATTCAAGCGTAAACAGACACGTATCGAAGATGGTAAGAAAGTAACAGTAGTTGATGAACGCTATTTAAATCAAGCCGAGAATCAGTTGTATGAGGAACTCGCATATGCACTTGATATGCCAAAAGACGAGGTTTATCCTTTCATCAAAAAAACCATCACAACCGACATGAACAATTAACTACCCGATGCTGTAAAAACAGAAGGCTTAGAAATCAAATTTCTAAGCCTTCTGTTTTTACAGTAGCAAATCCTCAAAAAAGTCCTCCGCAGTATCCGCAAAACATTCTATAAGATACGCTTTCATTTCAGCGTATCGCTCTCCCATTCTTTCAAGAAGCAATTCGTAATTATTTTTTCCGATACAGTCAATATTTATCAGCAACTCATAATATTTTCTATCATTACCATGCTTCTTTAGGAGATAATTAATGCCGGCTTCATCGGCTCCAATCACTGTATTTATTTTAAGATAAGCTATAAGCCTATCCTTTAATTCATCATTCAAATTCAAAGGATTAAGCAGGCGAAGCATACACAAGGATGCTTTTTTCTCACGCATATATTCAAGATATTCTTCATAATCAAAGTGCAAATCCTCTTCACCGCACAATACATACAGATGGTATCCATCGTCATCAGCAAGATTCAAGATAAAATCGACCTTTGTATCAAGCTTCTCAAACCATTCCTTAGAACCCGAATCGTCGATATCCAAAAGATATTCCGCCTCCATCAAAACAGGCGTTGCAGCCAGAAGATATGACAGACTTCTTATATCTTCTTCCTTTCGATAATGAGAATTATTTACTGCAATAATCTGTTCCAGATTGATATCATCCTTAAATACACCTTTTTGAAATATCACATTTTTTGCTTTAACTTCCACGACACTTAAATTATAGCAATGCGCAAAGGCCCATTCGCCGACCGTTTTTACCGTAGACGGTAATGATACATATCGTAAAAGCTTTCGCCCGAGAAATGCCTTTTTCTTAATACCCACGACACAATAGTTTTCTATATTCTCAGGTATAATTACTTCGGAAACATTTCTTTCGGAATCAGTAATGTACGCTTTATTTCCCATAACCTCATAGTATAATCCAAGCTTCTCACAAAAATACTGCATATATGACCTCTTATTTATCATTACAATTGTTACAAATTACGTAACTATTCAGAACCAAGCTCAAAAATCCTACGGATTTCCTCGCTGTTTGGTTCCCACCAAAGAAATTTTCAAAAATACAGTCATTTATGCAAGCATAATGCCTGTATTTTATGAAAATCACCTTGGCTCTGAATAGTTACCAAATTACAGAAAAATCCAATACACCACATCGA
>JAZLIP010000035.1:0-4519 GCA_045617445.1 Lachnospiraceae bacterium
TCAGAACACCATTCGCAAAATCGCCTTTTCAAGGCTTTTCTTTTGCTCATGTTGTTACTTCGCCATATAAAACTGCTCATAATATTCTTTGCAAGCAAAATATTTTGAGCAGTTTTGCATGGCTCTGAATAGTTACAAATACTTTTTCAAATCATCGACCTTATCAAGCGCTTCCCATGGAAGATTCAAATCATTACGTCCAAAATGCCCATAAGCAGCCGTCTGCTTATAAATCGGGCGACGCAAATCAAGCTTCTTAATAATTCCTGCCGGACGAAGATCGAAATTATCACGAATTATTGAAACAAGCTTGTCATTTGACAATTTTCCTGTACCAAATGTATCAACCATAACCGATGTGGGCTCTGCAACACCAATAGCATATGAAAGCTGAATCTCACACTTATCGGCAAGTCCTGCCGCAACAATGTTTTTTGCCACATATCTTGCAGCATACGCAGCCGAACGATCAACCTTTGTGCAATCCTTACCTGAAAATGCTCCGCCGCCATGACGAGCATATCCACCGTAAGTATCTACAATAATTTTGCGTCCGGTAAGACCTGCATCTCCATGTGGTCCACCAATCACAAAACGTCCTGTAGGATTAATGAAAAACTTCGTGTTCTCATCAATCAATTCCTTAGGAAGAACTTCATCAAAAACATATTTTCTTATATCTGCATGAATCTGCTCCTGAGTAACTTCTTCATCATGTTGAGTAGACAAAACTACTGCTTCAAGACGAACCGGTTTACCATTATCATCATATTCAACAGAAACCTGGCTCTTACCATCCGGTCTTAAATACCTAAGCGTACCATCCTTCCTAACCTTGGTAAGCTGACGTGTAAGCTTGTGAGCAAGTGAAATAGGATACGGCATATATTCTTCGGTTTCATTTGTAGCATAACCAAGCATCATACCCTGATCACCGGCACCGGTATCAAGATCATCTGTAAGTTTACCATTCTTTGCCTCAAGAGCCTTATCAACTCCCATTGCTATATCCCCTGACTGCTCGTCTATTGCAACCAAAACAGCACAAGTATTTCCATCAAATCCATATTCACTCTTTGTATAACCAATTTCCTTAACCGTCTCACGAACAACCTTCTGCATATCAACATACGCATTTGTTGTAATTTCACCCGTAATAAGTACAAAGCCCGTACAACATGCCGTTTCACATGCAACACGGCTCATAGGATCCTGCACTATACATGCATCAAGAATCGCATCAGAAATCGCATCACAAACCTTGTCAGGATGTCCCTCTGTAACTGATTCGGAAGTAAAAAGTAATTTTTCCATAAACTTCTCTCCTTAAATATTCAAACCAACAATCAATATTCTATTCAAAATCACACAATCAATCGAATTAAACTACAAACCATCCCATTGTTCGTTAGAATACTATCTTTATCGTTGTTAGTCAAGTCATTTTTATTGACTTTTTATGTAATCATTCCTATACTAACTTTATGACTTTGCATATAAATATGTAAGTTAATCAAATCAAACCAACTATTTTTAATAATGTCAAGGGATTTATTTATGAAGAGAGTACGTACTGCGGATTTGGTTCCGGGAATGATAACTGCTGAAGATGTCTACTCATACAACAATCAAATGATTATTCCGAACGATACACCGCTCACGGATAAAATGATTACAAGGCTTGAATTCTATTCTATTCTTGCGATTAAAATTCAAGACGAAAGACCGCATGTTGCTCCCACTACGTCAACCCCTTCTGCCGCAAGCAGTACAGATTCCGATGATATCGCAATGCCATCCTATTCTCAGAGAATTCGTGCCAGCCGTGAATTCAAGGAATTTGAAACATCCTTTGTTCAAACTACCGAGAAATTTAAACGAAATCTTCGTTCAATCGTGGATGACCGTGCTCCGATTGATACCGAGGAATTGTTTGATCACATTTCAAATCTCATGACCGCGCAATCAACTTCAGTATCAATTTTTGATATGTTGCATAATATGCGTCAATATGATGATATGACATATGCGCATTGTATTAATGTTGCTCTTATTTGCAACGTTTTCTCTAAATGGCTCAAACTGCCGCCTTCCGAAACCGAGAAACTTACTTTGTGCGGATTACTGCATGACATAGGCAAATTAACTATTCCCGACAATATAATTCGGAAACCCGATAAATTATCCCCACAGGAATACAATATTATCAAGACTCACACTCTCCAGGGGTATAATGTTCTCAGAAGTTACAATTCAATAAGTGAAGATATCAAAGAAGCGGCTCTCATGCATCATGAGCGCTGTGACGGCACCGGTTATCCTCTCGGATTACCTGCCACTAAAATTAACAAATATGCCAAAGTTGTTGCAATCGCCGATGTATATGACGCCATGACTGCAGCTCGTGTTTATCGCGGTCCGCTGTGTCCCTTCAAAGTAATCAGCATTTTTGAAAATGAAGGTCTGAACAAATACGAAAGTAAATATATTCTTATCTTCCTTGAACACATTGCAACTACCTATATGAAGAATAGGGTTCGTTTAAGCAACGGCATGGAAGGAGAAGTTGTATTCATGAACAAAAACGCACTCTCAAGACCTATGGTGCAATGCAGAAACAAATTCATCGACTTATCCAAGGAGCCTGACATTTACATCGAAACTTTTGTATAGCAGACTCCCCGTAATCAGTTTAACCCAATTTGTATTCTCGATTCTCGCAACTACGTTACTGTTCAGACACTAACCGGCAACACAACTACAACATCTTACACAAGGCAATTACAACGGATACATTTTCCATAGGTACCCTCGGAAGCCCAAGCTGAAGCATAATCCTGTATTTCTTTGCCAATCGAAGTGTTCTTCCCGTTTCATGGATAAGTGCATATCTCTCAAGTCCTGAAATAAGCTGAAGATATTTGTCACTGTCATTGTTTTCCACAGCAGACAGTAAGTCATCATCCTTTGGAATGAAGCCATTCTCATCATAAAGAACTTCCTTTTCATCAGCTATATCAAGCAGAATTTGCGACAATTTATTACGGTCAATCGGTTTCTCCACATATCCCCTGAATAATTGATCCTTTACAATTTCCTTTACAAAAGTAGTCTCTTCATTTGCCGACATGTAAACAATCGGCGTATTATTGTTAAGACCATCCTTTTGCTGAATTATCTGAATAGTCTCAATTCCACTCATTTCCGGCATATGGTGATCCATAAATATAATGTTGTATTTCATTTCGCGGCATTTTTCAATTGCTTCCTTACCTGATTCTGCAATATCAACATAAATCTGGTATTTATCCAGCAATGCCCTTGCGATATGAAGATTAACAAGCAAATCATCCACAACAAGCGTTCTAAAAGTCGGGATGACAAACTTTCTTTCCGCTGAAATTGTTTCACTTATTTCATTTGCTTCACAAACCGGAACATATTCCGAATATTTTGCAGGCAACTTAACCACAAATTTCGAACCAACGCCATATTCGCTCTCAACTTCTATTGTTCCGTTCATAGCAGTAACAATATCCTTTGTAATGGCAAGTCCGAGTCCCGTTCCCTGAATATGCTTGTTTTCTTTCTCATTAACCTGCTTATAGGAATCAAACAGATAAGGAATATCCTCAGCCTTAATTCCTATACCTGTATCAGTTATACTATAAGTCACAATCGCATTTTCTTCATCGTGATTCCATCCGACTTCAATTGCAACGCTACCAAGATTTGTATATTTTACGGCATTACCGATAAGATTAATCAACACCTGTCTCGTTCGCTTGAAATCACCGTTGATTAAATCAGGGGTAGTCGGGTCTATTCGCCTTATGAATTGAAGCTTCTTTTCCAAACACCTAAAGCTCATTACGGTAACTACTTCCGCAAGCAAATCATGAATATAGTAATCATCCTCAATGATTCTTAATTCTCCAAATTCTATCTTGGAAAAATCAAGAATTTCATTTACCGTATCCATTAACTCATTGCTAGCCATTCTGATACTGTTTATATTCTCCATCTGTTTCTCGCTCAAATTGTTCTTATCCAGCAAATCTGTCATATTAACAATCGCATTAAGAGGCGTTCTCAATTCATGCGTCAGATTGGCAAACATTTGCGTCTTGGCATTAATATTATTATTAAGTTCCTCACGCTGATTCTCAACTTCAATCATAGCATCTTTGATTCGTTGAACGATCTGTTCAGAACTAACTAATGATATACCAAGAATACCCATATCACCTTCATTACCGAGAACGGCCGTAAGCACGCTCTCTAATTTAGCATTATTTTCCATCAGTGCATCTTTAACAAAATGCACGCAATTTTGTGGTGTATTGTAACCATGGTAAATAGCCTGTGCCATTTCACGACAATTCTTGTAACCGCAAGATGTACAGTTGATTTTGCGATCTTCATCAGTTAATTTATTCATACTAT
Source organism: Lachnospiraceae bacterium (assembly GCA_045617445.1). Lineage (GTDB taxonomy): Bacteria > Bacillota > Clostridia > Lachnospirales > Lachnospiraceae > UBA2868. The sequence goes on from JAZLIP010000035.1 coordinate 4,447, forward strand.
TGAAGATCTCATTGATTGCTTCCTCCGGTACATCACTTTCAATTATTGATGCATTCTCATTATAGGTCCGCAT
>JAZLIP010000036.1:0-30889 GCA_045617445.1 Lachnospiraceae bacterium
ACTGCTCGCATACTGCCAGAGCGCACAATCCATTGTACACACTGAATTTTCCCGGTGCCTCCAATATAATATTCTTAATATTAGCAGTACCTTCTGCATCAAACGAAACCCCAAGAGTGTCATTCTCCCGATACAGAGAAATATTTGTTGCATATATATCATTTGAAGACTTTAAACCGTATTTTTCCACTTTGCATGTCGAATCCTGCAAAATATTATCCACGTTTGCATCATCGCCGTTTACAATTCCAAGCTTGCATTGTCTAAACAGTAGGCTCTTACAATGCATATAATGTTCAAAAGACGTATGTTCATTTGCACCGATATGATCACTTTCAAGATTTGTAAATATTCCCAAATCAAAATCAATAGCAGCCGTTCTGTGTAGCATCAAAGCCTGCGAGGAAACTTCCATAACAACAATTTCAATTTTCGCATCCACCATCTGCCTTAAATAATCCTGCAAAACATAAGATTCCGGTGTCGTATTTACCGATTTAATATGTTTATCTCCGATTATAATTTCAATTGTTCCGATAAGGCCAACCTTGTAGCCCGCATTTTCCAAAATAGATTTAATAAGATAAGTTGTAGTGGTTTTTCCTTTGGTTCCGGTAATTCCGATTGTTTTTAACTTCCTTGCCGGATAATCATTTACCTTGGCCGCAAGATGTGCCATGGCAAATCTCGTATCTGCAACTTCAACCACACACGTATACCCACGATTTGCACAATCAATTTCAGATATATCACGTTCAACCAAAACTGCGGCTGCTTTCTTTTCAAAGGCTTCGCCAATCACGCTATGACCGTCAAAATTAGCACCCTTTACACATACAAACACACAACCTTCCGAAATTTTTCTCGAATCATAGACAACTTCCGTACATTGCACATTCAAATCACCGTAGCTATTCTTTATCGAAATACCACCAAACAACTCTGCTAATGTCATTTTAGATCTCCCAAACTCTTTTCTTTATTTTTATATATTGTATGTTTTATACTTTTTAATACAATATTTTGTGGTTTTTATTGTTTTTTCATAATTAATACACAGTTTGTACACATTTTACAAATATAATGATTACAGATAGTTGAAGACACACCCACTATCTCCCCCCTCATAAATGTGCAAGAGCCGTCTTCCTGATGGCTCTTGTGTTCTTTTATTCTAAATTTCCACAACCAATTTTCGCATCCAAAATATTAATATTGCAGCAATCATTACTTCCCACCATCGTCCTTACAACAATTTTCTTGGTTCCCACGCAACTGCAATTGACGTAAAACATTCAAGACTCGCTCTCAAATACAAATCATTCCACGAAATAATCCTTAACACTTAACTGCACAGATTTATTTCCCATATATTCATTAATAGATATTTCGTAGGCAATCGCAACCGAATTTGCCTTAAGCATCTCGCATTGTACTTCGTCGGCACTTTCACTAAAAATAATCGCATCCCTTATACTATGTACCGAATCAGAAGATTGCAATTTAAGTTTCAAGACATTCCTGCTCTTTCCCAAAACCTTGGACGAAAGAATCTTCAAGTGTTTTTCGGCAAATAACGGATGTGGATTCCCGACACCAAATGGTTCAAGCAAGCTCAATTCATTTGCAAAATCATACGTTGCGTAAGCAATCGGCATAGGAATATCAATAAGCACTTTTTCAATCATATCGTTATCGGTAAGTGTACAATTTGCATTCAACCGTCTACGTAATTCTCCTATACTTTCCTTAGGAATGCTTAATCCTGCAGCCATCTTATGACCGCCAAACTTTATAAACAAATCTGCACATTTATTAAGTTCTTCATACATATCATATGCTTCTATGGAACGCCCCGAACCTTTGGCAACATCTTCGGAATCGGTAATTACAAGCACCGGTCTGTAGTAAACTTCCCTTATTCTTCCCGCAATGATTCCGGCAAGGCTCTCATGACAATCCGGCAGATAAACAACCAGCACCTTCGAATTACGATATTCTTCATCACCGGCTATAAGCTCCAACGCCTGTTTCGTATAAAATACCGTCATTTCTTTGCGTTCATCATTTAATGCCTTTAATTCCATCGCGATTTTTAACGCCTGCTCATTTGAATCAGAAGCAAACAAATCAATGGCTCTAAGTGCAGTATCAAGTCTTCCGCTTGCATTAATACAAGGTCCGAGAACAAATCCCAAATGATACGGCGAAAGAATCTTCCTATCAATTCCGGTAACATCAATTAACGCATTTAATCCTAAATTGTGCGTTTTCCGCATTTGCTCAAGACCATACTTTACGACTATCCTATTTTCGTCAGTAAGGCTCATAACATCCCCGACTGTAGCAAATGCGGCAAATATAAGGAGTTCATCAAGAAGTTCTGAATTCTTGTAATCATTATATAGAAAAAGTGCCTCAATCACCTTATACGCAATGAGTCCACCGCAAATTTCCTTATACGGATACGAAGAATCCGGCAATTTAGGGTCTACAACTGCCAGACATTCAGGAACTACATACTGTTTCTCACATCCAACCTCCGTAAACGGAATTTCATGGTGATCGGTAACAATCACATCTATCCCTTTACTTCCTGCATATTTTATTTCCTTTGCGGCTGCAATTCCATTGTCGCAAGTAACAATCAAATCAATACCGGCATCCTTCGCCTCATCAATCATATTAAAATTCATGCCATATCCGTCTTTAATCCGATCCGGCAATCTAATTGTGACATTACCTGAAAGAGCCTCAAACCCTTTCTTCAATATATAAGTTGCACATACACCATCTATATCATAATCACCAATTATACAAATAGCTTTGGACTTAGCAACGGCATCCGAAATTCCACTGACAGCCTTTTCTATATTGGGCAGTAACGAGGAACTATGCATATCCTCAATTTTGCCTCTTAAATACATATTAATTTCATCATCAAGAATGACCTCACGATTCCGCAAAATTCTCGCTAACATTGGAGATATTCCATATTTTTTCGCAATTCCATTGAAATCAGCTTTCTTTGCCGCCACAAACCACTTTTTCAACAATCTCTCCTATCTGCTTCCTACAAATTAAGACTATAGAACTCGCACCTTAACCAAACAGGATGTCAATCCCCCACTTATGGAAGTGGGGGATTCTCTCACTGAGATAAAAGGACTGCTCAATGAGCAGTCCTTCAAAATTCAAAATATTAAAACAAATATCTAAGCTTCGCTCTTAACAATTTTAGTTTTAAATATAAACCAAAGTGCACTTGCAAGACATACTGATGAATATGCACCGCAAATGATACCAACCATAAGAGGAAGTGCAAATTCTTTAATAGATGAAACACCAAGTACATACAACACAGCAACCATAATAAATGTTGTCAAAGAAGTAAATATACTTCTTGTCAAAGTCTGGTTAACACAATTGTTTACAATAGCGCTAAGTTCTTCGTTATTCTTGTATTTGTTATACTTGATTTCCTCACGAATTCTGTCATAAATAACGATTGTTGCATTAATCGAGTAACCTACAATAGTAAGCATACATGCTATAAAGGTATTGCCGACAGATACTCTTGAAAATGCATAAAAGGCAAGTACAACCAAAACATCATGACACAAAGCAACAACGGAACCAAAAGCAAATTTGATATCTTTAAATCTGAACCAAATATAAAGAAGCATACATATTGTTGCAATCACAACGGCGATAACAGCCGAACGTTGCATTTCACTACTGATTGTAGAACTGATAGTCTCTGCAGTAATTTCATCAGCAGGAACATTAAATTTCTCAGCCATAGCATCTGTAAATTTAGTTCTCTGCTCTGCAGTAAGTGTCTTGGTCTTAAAGATTACCTGATTGCTTCCTGTAACTTTCTGAACTTGAACATTTGAATCACCTGTAATTTCTTCTACAACAGGTGTAACATTCGCATCAATTTCCTCAACTGTCATATCCTTGTCAAAGCCAACAGTAGTAGATGTTCCACCTAAGAACTCAAGCGAGAAATTAAGTACTCCCTTTCCTGTTCCGCCATTAACACCCATTGCAACAAATCCTGCAAGAATCACAGCTAATGAAATACCAATGAATACTTTACGTTTACCAATAAAATCAACCACCTTTGAGTTCTTGGCTTTTCCATAGAACTTCTCATCCTTAACACCCAAATCAAAGAATGCAAGCATCAATCTTCTTGTAACAAAAAGTGCTGTAAACATCGATACAACAATACCGATTGCAAGAGTAACCGCAAAACCTCTGATTGAACCGGTACCAAGTAAACCAAGGACACCTGCGGCAATCAAAGTCGTAAGGTTACCGTCAAGGATTGCCGAGAAAGCTTTCTCGTAACCTGCCTTAATTGCCGTACCGACTGTCTTACCGGTAGCAATCTCCTCACGAATTCTGGCAAATGTAATTACGTTCGCATCAACCGCCATACCAACTGAAAGTATGATACCGGCAATACCCGGAAGTGTTAATGTAACTCCGGCAGCATCCGAGAACATATACAGTAAAAACATAACAATAACAATATACAAACATAATGCAATCGATGCACACAAACCGGGGATTAAATATACAGCAATCATAAATACAACAACAAGTGCAAAACCAATAATACCGGCTTTGATACTTGTTGAAATTGCTTCGGAACCAAGCTGAGCACCAACAACATTTGAACGTAATTCTTCAAGTGTAAGTTTAAGACCACCGATACGAATCGTAGAAGCTAAATTCTCTGCTTCTTCTGCATCAGCCATACCTGTAATCTGAGCTTCACCATTAGTAATTGCAGACTGAACCGCAGGAACCGAAACAGCTTTTCCATCATAATAAATCATAATTGTATCATGATTTACAACGGCTGCTGATGTTGCATCTGCAAATTTCTGTGTTCCTTCGTCGGTAAGAGTTAATGAAACGCAATTTGCAATCTTATCCATATCATCACGATATGCACCTGCCTGCGCTGTCTTAACATCTGTTCCTTCCAAAACAATCGAACCGTCGGCAATCAATTCATCAATTGTCTTGTTCAGATTGCCCTGCGAATCATAGTTCTCAGTCCCATCAGAACCATACTGACTGATGAAATATAAAGAACCGGGCTTACCCAATGACTCAAGTACAGCATTGGCATCTTCAACACCCGGAATTTCAATGTTGATTCTGTCGCCACCCTCTTTATACACCTGTGCTTCAGTACTGTACTCTTCAACTCTCTTCTGTAGTTTGTAAACAGTATCATCCATATCCTCGCTTGAAGGAGCTTCATCTCCTACAGCCTGATAAGTAATACTTACACCACCGGCAAGATCAAGACCCAGTTTAATCTTCGATGCCTTTCCGATTTCATCTGCTCCTACGCCCCAAACTACCATTGCACCAATTCCGACGATGCAAACGATAATTATCAAAAGCGTAAGAACTGCATTACGTTTTTTCATTACTTTGTCTCCCTTAATAAATATAATAATGTTGCATTTATATTAAGCAGGTCACCCTACCCATAAACCCTCAAACCTCGCACTTATTTGTTCAGCCTTCGGAATACAAAACGCAAGTTACATTATAACATGCCTAACTACCAATTTAAAGAAGTTTTTGACAGTTATTACTCACATTTTCCTGCGTTTTCTTTCTATACCACAGCCTCAGTTTCATTGTCATTTTCAGATTCAGTCCCGGCTATCTTGTCAGGTAAACTCATTTTGATAATTTCAATATGATTCTTATCCATCACAAGAGTCTCCAAAGTAGTTCCGTCATCAAGTTCAACCTTATCGCCCACCTCAGGTAAACGTTCAAGTTTTTCAATAATCAATCCACCTACCGAATCGTAATTCTCGGAATTAAGTTCAAGATTCAACGCATTATTCAAATCATCAATCTTCAGCGAACCGTCTACTTCATACTCACGTTCGCCTACTTCTTTAATCAGATTTTTCTCATCATCGTCAAACTCATCACGAATTTCCCCGACAATTTCCTCAAGTAAATCCTCCAAGGTAACAAGTCCAACCGTATCACCATATTCATCAAGCACAAGCATAATGCTGATGGAATTCTGCCTCATTTCTATCATTAATTCAGCAGTTTTCTTATATTCAACCGTAAAATTAGCCTCACGCATAAAATCTCTAATGTGGAAATTAGGCAAATCATCATAGAACAAAACGTCCTTCATATTGATTATTCCCACTATGTTATCGGTAGACTCCTCATAAACCGGTAATCTCGTATACTTATGTATCTCAAATATGTCCCGAAGTTCGTAATATGTCGCTTCAATATTAACACACATCATATCAATTCTAGGAATCATTACATCCTTCGCAAGCGAATCCCCGAAATCAAACACATTATCAATCATCTGACGTTCTTCCGATTCAAGTACGCCCTCTTCATGACTTGCATCCAGAATCGTTCGCAATTCACCTTCGGTATATGCCGATTGTGCTTTCGAAGCATCAATTTTAAATAGTTTAAGTACACCACCCGCTAATTTATCCACAACAAAAATAATCGGTGTCAAAATTTTCATAAGAACAAAAATAATTCCACCAAGTCGTAATGCCAAAGTCTCATTATGTATTGTCGCAATAGTTTTGGGGGTGATTTCTCCAAAAATAAGAACAAATAAAGTCAAAACACCGGTTGCAATCGCAACATAAGCATTACCAAACACCCGCATTGTAAAAGTCGTTGCCAAAGAAGATGCACTGATATTAACAATATTGTTCATTATAAGAACTGTACTAAGCATTTTACTTCTCTTTTCAAGAAGTGACATGACACGTTTTGCACGCTTATCGCCCTCATTTACAAGTGTATTGAGTTTAAGTTCGCTAACTGTAGTCAAAGCGGTTTCCGATGCGGAAAACAAACCCGATAACAACAACAAAACAACTAAAATAATACTCTGTATGACCCCTTCGGTATCCAAAACAAATCTCCTTTACAAAATATTTCCCTTAAACATCTCAAAACAAATTTCGACCAATAGCCCTTACATTACTCTTTGTTCCTGACCGGTAAGACTCTTACAGTCAAAACAATAACCAAAATAATACAATATGTAGTCCCAGCTGTCAAGATATAGGGTATTCTTAGTTTCTGAGTCTAAAAATAATATCTGCCAAAAACGCGCCGGGATGCCCTTTAAGAACAACCCTTCTTATATAACATTCACAAGTTTCCTCGCCTTCCTTTGCCAGCAGTTCAAGCAGAAATTCAAGTTGTTCCCTTGTTGATTTTTCTATGAAATCATGATTTTTACCATTCATATAATACTGCAACGGCAGTGCATCATCATAATGCCCCTTGTTGTAATTTTTGGAAGCTGCAACCCTATCCATAAACATTTCAACAAGATACCTTCTTGGCATTCTCGCAGGAATAATGCCCTTTCCCGCCACCGAGCTGTAATCCATCCAGTATTCATAATGATGCTTGTTGCGTCCTTTGTGATGCAGCCACGCAGAAGAATACCCTATTGCCTCGCGTTCAGCCGTATTAGGGCTTCTGAATCCCTGATAGTATTTAACTCCGACCAAAAACTCCGAAGGCATATACTTACTCAAATCATGTGTAAGTCCCTGAAAATAAAGTCCCACGCGAAAACATCCCTGTCGTACCATTTTTCTGTGAGAATTGATTGTTTTTAAATGCCCAAGAAAATCCATCACTTATCCTCCCATAAAATAAGATACTCTTTGCCCGGATATTCGGTTTCGTCCGTTGTTGCATACAAACATGCTTTTTCTTCATTCAAAAACATCTGCTTCAAATTATCATTACACAAAATGCGGTATTCACCATTTAAAAATTCCTTTGTTGAAAAAGGCGCAAGTTCCAATATTTTATAACCAAGCAGATAAGCCGGTTTAAAGCTTTCACTATCCGATTTCACCTTAAAATAATCATCCATCAATTTTGAATTGTTATAAAACAAATCAAATCCATCCCTGTACCACTCATAAATAGTCGGCGAGCCGGCCTCAAAGCTCTCTACAGCCATGATATAGTAATCGGATATTTCATAATTTGAATTATTAAAAGTAAAGCTGTACTTATTGTACACTATCGGAACGTAGAAAATACAATGTACATTGTTATTTGAACTATCAACAATATCGTAGTAATAAAGCGCAACATCCACCTTGGATTCAACTTCATAATCCGGGACATCATCCCCTAACCCAATACGTTCAAAAAGTTTTACAAATCCGTCATTTTCATATTCAGAAAGATATTCCTTGATTCTTTTTTCCTCTTCAGCTTCTATCGGAATTGTTTTCGTCAATTCAATACTGCGTGCATTCCTATACCCTTGAGCTATAAGTGTTTCAAGATATGATTTCCCGTCCTTAAGCGTGTAATATGTAATCATATCTTCGTCATCAAAGCAGTCGTCCTTTCTACTGCCGTCCACTGCCAGTCCAACGTAATGTTGCGGAGACATATACGTAAACTTGGCAGTATTTTCTTCATTTGTAGCTACGAAGCTAAATACTGCCGGATAAATGTAATCGACTCTTTTATTGTTGGTGGAATATTCAATTTGAGATAAATCCTCAGGAATAATTGTCCGAAATATATCCCTATTATCCTCTTCATGGACATTGGACATCATATAATATGTACCAATATCATCTCTAATTTCACGTGCTCTGATTTCTGCTTCCTTATCTGCCTGCGCATCATTTTTGGCTTCTGACTCTTCATTCGCAGCCGACATAAACTTCGTCAATCTTTTTGTAAAATCGGATTCATACTTATCCTCAGCCACCGGTTCAACCGCCTGCGAGTTCCCAAGAAACAGAATAATCGCAGCAATCAATCCTACCATTACTACACACAACAAAATGATAGTCACAATAGATTTCCATTTCTTTTTATCTTCTATTGCTTCTCTATCAATTCTGTCTTGCATATTTACAGGATATTTCGTATATCCATCCTTCGTCGAAACATCATTTCCGCACCCTATACATATCTCAAGCTTGTCCTCAAGGAGCATATTACAACGTCTACAATACTTCATCTTAATTTTCTCCAAATCATATATCACTACACACAGTTAACTATATTTCATCGGGGAAATCAATACCATCTTTCATAATAGTTAACATTACTTCAACCATAACCGGATCAAATTGCGTTCCTTTTCCCTTTAGAATTTCACCAAGGACAACCTCCTCCGGCAATTTTTTCCTGTAGGCACGATCCGAGGTCATTGCATCGTAAGCATCAGCAATTCCGACAACCCTTGCAACAATTGGAATTTCTTCACCTTTAAGCCCCTGCATATAGCCTCTTCCGTCAAAACGCTCGTGATGATACCTTGCACCCAATGCGACATCTTTAATTACCGTAATATCCTTAAGAATTTCATATCCCATTGTGGTATGTGTTTTCATTATAGCAAATTCTTCATCGGTAAGTCGTCCCGGTTTCTTAAGAATCGCATCCGGAATTCCGATCTTACCTATATCATGGAGAAGTGCCAGATTATACAAATTATCAATATCTTCGTCCTTCCATTTTAATCGCGAAGCAATCTCCCTTGAGTATTTGGCAACACGCAAGGAATGCTGTCGTGTATACAAGTCCTTCTTATCGACTGCATTTGAAATAGCCATAATACTTTGCATACTCAGCACTTCAACTTCTCTTGTTTTTAATGCAACCATTTCACGCAAATTATTTCTGTAACCCGCAAGTTCTATTTGAACTGCCAGACGAGCAAAAATAATTTCCGCCGCAAACGGTTTGGTAATGAAATCAACCGCCCCCATAGCAAAACATTTAATCTCATTCTCAATTGACGTATGTGCTGTCAGAAAAATCACCGGTAGATTCTTCAATTCTTCATCGGCCTTAATAATTTCAAAAGTTTCATATCCACTGATACCCGGCATTTCTATATCAAGCAAAATCAAATCAACGCGAACTTTCTTAAGCGCCACCAATGCTTCTTCGCCTGATTTAACCGGAATTACCTTATATTTTTCGCTTAATATTTTAACAGCATGCATAAGATTACTGGGGGTATCATCAACTACCATTACTGTATGCTTTTTAACAACAGAATCATTCATATTTGCCTCCAAATGATTTCTCCTTGTTCCTAACAATATCCCGACAAGTATACAGTCTAAATCCCTTTGGAACAACATATTTCAACGAATTCCGGAAAATTTCCGCATTCAGCTTAAAAACACGTCCGCACTCGCCATCAATATTTAATGATATTTCCTTTCCGTCAACACGTTCCATATATACTTTTCGGGCTTTTCTCATAATGATCTTAGCATCATTTTCATATTCAATCTGACCATTTTTGAACCACATAAGATACTTTACAAAGTCAAACAATCCACATGGCTTCAACAGCAAAACTTCCTGATATCCGTCACCGGCATATGCACTTTTAAAAGGATAGTAATGCCCACCCAAGCACACTCCGTTACCAATGTAAATAGCCATATACTGACCACTGTAATCTTCATCATCAATTAAAATCCTGTAATTCACTTTCTTACACGTAAACAGATTTAAAAAACACGAAAAAGAATAAATAAAGACCGGATTAAGCTTATTAAAGAAGCTTAACTTCCTTGCCGTCAAATTGACTTTGTCAAGGTATCCGACAGACAAAGATATCATATACTTACTTGTAAGCAGTCCTGATTCGAAATCATCAATTTTTCCGTAATCGACCTTGATTACATCACCATCAATGAGTTCATCAAAATCCCTGAAAAATTTGTCGCAATTTCCAAAATTCTTAATATAATCATTTGTCAAACCAATAGCATAATGTGCAAATTCCGTTCTTTTGAAATCATTTTCTTCCATTGCACTGAAGGCATTTACGAAGGTTCCCGAACCACCGCATATATAGAACCTTATATCATCATCAGCAAAGATTGAAAGAATTCGCTTTGCAATATTGTACTCATCGCACTCATTTTCGGAATTGAATACCAGATAATTAAAATCTTCCTTCCGGCTCAAAAAATTTCTGATAGACTCTGAAGCATCCTCTTTACCTGCTATAGGATTGATAATAAAAACATGAAGCATAAATTATCCCTCCGTCTTAAACGCATCAATTTTTTCAATTGCAATATTGTAGTCAAACAATTCAATGCTATCACTGATTGAATTGATTTTATCAAGATATTTATCCGATATTTCGCAAGAAAGGATTCCCTTAACGATTGCATCGGCACCAACAGAATCCCACTCTTTAAGATGTTCTTTAACAGACAGCAATTTAAGTACAATTTCCGGAAAGTCAATAGTTTTCTTCGTTCCCGTACTCTGTTTGGAATTCATTTCATCAAGTCCCTCCTCAAGCCAGCGCAGCAAATCCTCATACTCCGAGACAAAAGACACATGATGATTAACAACATAATTCCAATGTCCGGCTTTGCACTCCCGTTCCATTGCCGTTGCACGATCCGCAAACACATTTGCACCTATATTTCGTGATGAACTCTTAAGACTGTGTGCCTCGATACCGTACATATACTCATCACGTGAGTTAAATGCCGCATTCAATTTCTCAATTGTATTTTTTGATGCCTTAACATATACACTAATCACATTAAGCAATATTTCAAGATTGTCATCGCATAAATTTAAACCATCTTCATACGAGAAACCCGGAATTCCGTCAAAAGCATGTTCAAATTTCGTACGACGACCAATATTCTCATTTCCGCTTACCAAGCCTTCGGTAAAAGCTTCTCTTGTTGCCTTCTTATCTTCCGAAAGCCATTTATCAAGTACCTCATTAAGTCTCTTTATGCTAATTGGTTTGGAAATAAAATCGTCAAACCCGTTCTTGAAAAACATCTCTTCTATTCCCTTGATTGCATTTGCCGTCAAAGCAACTATCGGAACCATATAGGAAAATTCATCCTTCTTCAGTCGTATTCTTCTTACCAATTCAACGCCATCCATAACCGGCATCATATGATCCACAAAAATAATATCGAAATTTTTATCTGTTTCAAGAATATTGAGAGCTTCCGCACCGCTCTCTGCTGAAACAACCTGTATCTTATATTCTTCTATCAAGCCTTCTGCAACTTTAATATTGGCAGGAGTATCATCAACAACAAGAACTCTTGCATTGGGTGCGTAAAACTCAGCAATTTCCGTTCTCTTAACCCTTGATTTTACAATTTCGCCCAAAACAACAGGCATTATCGAGAAAATTGTTACAGGCTTATGCAGATAGCAAATGTTTGGAACCGTAGTTTCAGCTATAACCTGATTTAAATCAACCATGCCCGCCCACAAAACATTCTCGTAATCTTTACACAATACCATTACTTCCGTCTGATATTTGTCATAATCAAAAAGTACTATCTCACGCTTCTGATTTTTTAAAATATTTTTAAGACTATAGATATCATCCATGAAGATATAAGGAATCCTGATATCTTCAAGAATAACTTTGATTCCTTCCCTATAAACTTTATCCTCTTCAAATACATAAAGCATTTTGTCTCTTCTCGACAGAAGAGGCGCATCACATGGAGTGGAATCGGCAATTTGCTGTTCCATATATGCCACAAATTCAGAACCCTCTCCATAAACACTTGAAACAGTAACTCTTCCGTCCATCTGTTTCGTAAGCTGAGCCGTAATTGCAAGTCCAAGTCCCGTTCCCTCAATGTTTCGGTTACGTTCTATATCAATTTGTGTAAAAGTATTGAACAGTTTAGACAAATCCTCCTTTTTGATTCCGATTCCCGTATCACGAACCGATGCCTTAAGTAAAAGACTTGATGAAGTAATCATTTCATAATCAACAGTAAGGACAATCTGCCCCTTCTCCGTAAATTTAACAGCATTTGAAAGAAGATTAAGCAATACCTGCTGAACTCTCAATTCGTCACCGTAAAGCGACCTCGGTAATTTAGGATTAACGTTAATAAGAAAAACTATCGGCTTATTCTCAAGCTTGGTATTTATTATATTCTGAACAGTACAGATAAGACCCGAAACTTCATACTCCACATTCGAGAAAACAAGCTTTCCCGATTCGATTTTTGAAAAATCCAAAATATCATTTACGATATTCAGCAAATTATCGGATGCCGATTTGATGGTATTAACATATCCGGCACTCAAAGGTGTAAGTTGCGTATGTGCAAGCAAATCCGCCATTCCGCAGATCGCATTCATTGGTGTTCTTACTTCATGCGACATCGTTGCAAGGAAATCAGCCTTGACTTTGTTCACTTTCATGGCTTCATCCTTCTTAAGTTCCAATGCCTTAAGTAAATCCTCATTACTTTGCTGGCGATATTTATTCTGCTGTTCAATCATATTGTTTTTGTAAAGCAAAATAATGATAACAAGCTCCGTAAGAATCATAAAAAACTGAGAAAGTGTCTGATTAATATCCACATTAGGATAATTAACAATAAAAATTATAAATGAATAGCAAAAAGAAAGTGTAATAGAAATAATATTGGCAATCACTTCACCAAAAAGTGCTGCAAGAGTAGCAACAAGCACGACTGCAATTCCAATCATATGAAACATTCCATTTGTCCCAAAAGTATACATGCATATGATATTCAGTGAAAAACTCATATAAATACTTCGCAATTTACGCCTGTTCGTCTGATATTTGAACAAATAATACTCAGTAACAAAAGCCATGATAAATAAACAATCAATAATCATTCTGACTGTCCCCGGCATTTTATCATCCCCTGAAAAGAAAACACCGACAACAACAATTACAAAATAAAAAATTAATATTCCATATTCTATGCTCTTATTAAATTTCCGAATCATACTTTTCCTACACCCCGATTAACCATTCAGAATTAAGTTGACAACCAGCAAAGTATCACATTTCACACCAAATATAATAACACATATTGTCAATTGCAACAAATTTTCTTACAACTTCCAAAGGTTTTATCACAGTACTGCTTCAATAAAAGAAGCCCTCCAAAGAAGGCTTCTTCATGATATTATAATTACTGATTTTCTTTGATATCAAGCTTAATTGACAATTCTTCAAGTTGCTTAGCATCAACAACATTTGGCGCTTCACTCATAAGGTCAGATGCATCCTTAACCTTCGGGAATGCCATTACTTCACGAATACTATCTGCCCCTACCATAAGCATAACAAGACGATCAAGGCCGTAGGCAAGTCCTGCATGAGGCGGAACACCATACTTAAACGCATTGAGAAGGAATCCAAAACGTGAATAAGCATCTTCCTTTTCAAAGCCAAGAATTTCAAACATCTTTTCCTGAACATCAGACTGATGGATACGAACCGAACCGCCGCCAAGCTCCGTACCGTTAAGCACTATATCGTAGGCTTTGGCACGAACTCTGCCCGGATCCGAATCAAGATACGGAATATCTTCATCCATTGGCATCGTAAACGGATGATGCATTGCTTTAAATCTGTTTTCTTCTTCGCTCCACTCCAAAAGAGGAAATTCCGTTACCCAGAGGAAGTTAAATTCATCTCTTGGAATGAGATCGTAAATTCTTGCAACTTCCAAACGAAGTGCACCCAAAACATTCCAAACAATGTTAGTCTTATCGGCTGCAAAAAGAAGCAAATCCCCTGCCTGTCCGTTCATTGACTCAACAAGCTTCTTAAGTTCCTCTTCCGTCATAAATTTCGCAAAGCTTGATTTATAAGTTCCATCAGGTAAAATACAAAGATATGCAAGTCCCTTTGCACCGTAACCCTTTGCAAATTCAACTAAAGCATCAATCTTCTTACGAGGCATCTCGGCCTGACCCGAAACGTTAATACCACGCACAGTGCCGCCATCCTTAATCGCACCGCTGAATACAGAAAATCCACAATCTTTAACAACTTCCGAAACATCAGTAATTTCCATACCAAATCTTAAATCAGGTTTATCGGAACCAAATCTGTTCATCGCTTCAATCCAAGTCATTCTTCTTATCGGAAGCTTAACATCAATATCGAGTACTTCCTTAAATACCTTTGCAATTGCTCCCTCATTTACTGCAATGACATCATCTACGTCAACAAATGACATTTCCAAATCAATCTGAGTAAATTCAGGCTGCCTGTCGGCACGAAGATCTTCATCTCTAAAGCACTTGGCAACCTGGAAATATCTGTCATACCCCGAACACATAAGAAGTTGTTTAAACAACTGCGGTGACTGTGGAAGAGCGTAGAAATTTCCCGGATGAACACGGCTTGGTACGAGATAATCTCTTGCACCCTCCGGTGTACTTTTCTGCAAAATAGGTGTTTCTATTTCAAGGAATCCGTTGTCGCAGAAATAATTTCTGATTATATTAACTATTCTGCTTCGCAAAATAATATTCTTCTGAATATCCGGACGTCTTAAATCAAGATATCTGTATTTAAGTCGAAGTTCTTCCTTCGTTTTACTGTTTTCCTCAATCGGGAACGGAGGTGTTTCCGCTTCCGAAAGAATACGAAGCTCCTTAGCTCTGATTTCGATTGTACCGGTCTTCAAATTTGCATTTGCTTCTCCGCCACGTTTGCAAACGGTACCCACAACAGCAATTACAAACTCATTACGCAATTTGTATGCTTTTTCAAAGCCTTCCTGACCGATTTCACTGTCTTCAAAAATAATTTGAATAATACCGGAACGGTCACGTAAATCGGTAAAAATAATACCGCCCTTGTTTCTGCTTCGCTGAACCCATCCCATAACGGTTACACTCCGTCCGATATTTGACTCGTTAACCTCAGTACAACGATGTGTCCTTTTTAATCCACTCATTGATTCTGCCATTTCAAATTCCTCTTTTCTGCTAAATATATTTCAGATACTACTATTCGGTCTCTGACCGATAACTTTCAAATTACTTTTTGAATTCCGTATTGTAGAAATCCCTGATATTTTCAAGTGCGTAACCTTCTTTTTGCAATTGCGCCTTTTGGAATTTCCTGTTCTTGTTCATCATCGATACAAGAACCGGAACTCCTTTTTGACGAAGCTTGGCCGCTTCCTGCATTATTTCGGAAATTCTTTCCTTAGTCGCACCCTTTTCAATCAAAAATACCTGTCTTTCGGTACTTACCGGAACCTTGAAATCCTTATCGAGCAAAATAGTAATAATTCGTTCAAAACCGATTGAAAATCCGCAAGCCGGTGTCGACTGACCCGTAAATTTACCAATCATTTCGTCGTATCTTCCACCACCTGCTACGGAACTTCCGAATTCATCCATACTGATTTCAAAAATCGTACCGGTATAGTAAGACATACCTCGAACTAACGTAGGATCAAACACAATATTAAAATCACAGGCTTTAGTCTCAAGTGAACTTAAAATAATCGTTTCAAGATCCTCCGAAACAGATTCCTGAAGAAATTCTCCCAAAGTATCACGAAGAAACTTGATTGCATCAACACTTCCGTCTATATTCTCAAAAAGATCAAGATAAACATCCACTACCTTTTTAGAATATCCGTCTTCAATAAGTTCACTTCGAACACCGTCCAAACCAATCTTATCCATCTTATCAAGAATAATGAAAACATTATCAAGTGTATCCTCTTCAAATCCGGCATAAAGAGCCATTGCTTTTAATATTCTTCTATCGTTTATACGCACGGTAAAATTTCTGAAATCAAGCTTGGAAAGCAAGGTTGTTGTAGCCATAATAAGTTCAATTTCCGCAAGATAGCTTGCATCTCCAAGAATATCTATATCACACTGAACGAATTGACGAAAACGACCTTTCTGCGGTTTGTCGGCTCTGAACACATTTCCCATTTGAAGTGCCTTAAACGGACTTGGCAATTCATTTGCGTTATTGGCATAATATCTTGACAAAGGCAAAGTCAAATCATAACGCAATCCTGAATCTGTCAAATCTTCTTCACATTTTGCCGTATCGAGATTAAGCTTCTCTCCTCTTTTCATAACTTTAAAAATAAGTTTTTCATTTTCACCGCCCTGCTTGCTGCACAAATTCTCAATATGTTCAACAATCGGTGTCTCAATAGATTGAAATCCAAATTTACCGTAAGTATCCTTCACAACAGAAGTAACATAATCCCTAATCTGCATTTCTCTCGGTAAAATATCTTTCATTCCGTTAATTGGTTTTTTTGTTAATGCCATAATATTCTCTATCCTTTTGCTATATTATTTATTTTTATACCATCGCATATCATCTAAGTAGTTTCTATACCTTCAGTATATTATTTATTTAGTTTTATACTATCACATCCAATAATCAGCGTAAAAACTTTAATCACGGAACATGAATTGTCAATTTCTGCGGAAGGACTTCTACATTGGCTTCACAATAAGTGCCGCCATATTCCCCATCAAGATTCCAATGAACCGGTTCATCACACTTAATCGAAATCTTTGCGCAACGTCTGGTAATAACATATTCCGATGTGTTTCTACTATCCAAAAGGGTTAACAGAATCTCATTAAGATCCACAATTGACGGAGGTCTGCGAATTAATCGTATTTCAAACTGACCGTCATTCAAAGATACCGGTAATCCGATAAGCTTTTCAATTCCGCCAACGGTATTGGAATTTGAAATAAGGCCAAGTAAAAAATCACCCTTGAATACCTCGTCATCCGCAGTCACATCCATATAGTAACTCTGAATATCCGATAAATTTCTTAATGCTTCAACAACATATGCAGCAAATCCGATTCTGTTTTTTTCCGGTTGCGGCGTTTCATATGTAACATTGGTAAACAATCCAAATGCCATTACATAAACAAAATACCCGTCATTAAATTTCCCTATGTCACACTTGAATTCATGACTGTTAACAGCAATTTTAGCCGCAGCAGTCATTGACTTTGGTATCTTAAGCGTATTGCCGAAATCATTTGTACTTCCCGACGGTATATATCCGACAGGAATAGATATCTTACCTCGCATCAATCCGGTCACTGCCTCATCCAAAGTACCGTCACCGCCACTTACAACAAGCAAATCATACTCATCCGAAATATTCATACAAATAACTTCGGCATCCCCGCCTGACTGCGTAGGAATAACTGTCGTTTCATATCCATTTGCCATAAATATACATATTATGTCAGAAAGATAATTCCTTATTTTTGTTTTTCCGGCCATAGGATTATAGACAAATAACAATTTTTTATTAGGTTTCATATTAATCCTCATCTATTTCTGCACAAACAAAATTAATTTTACTACGCAAAGCACTATATGTCTAGCAGAATCATTCTGCTATATCAAAGATGCATCGCCATTCACAGTCAATTCAGCATCATATATTATTTTTTTGCGAAAACAATTGTTAATTCATCATATTTTTGTTACAATATCGTTGACTAAATATACATGATACAGGAATCAAAAGGTCACATAAACTATATTGACTCCTGCATCATATACATAAAATGAGGTACATTTATGTTTGATCGAATTTTTGGAAATTATTTAATCGAGCAACAAATTCTTGACAAAACAGATTTAGACAAAATTTTTACAGCACAAGATAAAATGAAAGCTCGTCTTGGAGTTATCGCGGTTTCGGAGAACCTGATTACAGAAACTCAAGCTAATGAAATAAATCGTCTCCAGTCACAATTAGACAAGCGTTTTGGTGATATTGCCGTAGAAAAGGGATATCTGACCGATAATCAGGTCACAAGGCTTCTTGCTCTTCAAGGAAATGCTTTCTTGAATTTTCTTCAAGCCACCGTCGATAACACAAATCTTACAATGAATGAATTGTCAGAAGCCTTAAACAAATATCAGAAAGACAACAGCTACACCCTTACCGATATGGAAAACCTTAAGAGCTGTGACATTGACAGGATTGTTCCTATTTACGTATATGAATTACCGGAATATGCACAGAATTTTGTCGGAATTGCACTCAGAACCATTTCCCGTCTTGTAGACAACCACGTTTACCTTGATAAACCGTTCAGTTGCGACAAGCTCATTTCAGAAAATATATGTCGTCAGCCTTCTCTCGGGGATTACAATATCTTAGTAGCAA
Source organism: Lachnospiraceae bacterium (assembly GCA_045617445.1). Taxonomy (GTDB): domain Bacteria; phylum Bacillota; class Clostridia; order Lachnospirales; family Lachnospiraceae; genus UBA2868. Next base: position 19,050 of record JAZLIP010000036.1, read on the forward strand.
TCTCAGGCAATGCAAATTCAATTATTGATTTTGCAAAGGGATTTGCCGGTGCTGATTTAATAGATGATATCGATGATGCAATGGATTCGACCTGCGAGCTTATCAATAGTATCAACGGACTTTTTGCATCTGAACTTAGCCATAGCAACATTAATATAGACATGGAACCACCCGCATATAAATATGGTTCCGGTGTGATTAATTCGGAAGAAATTATCAATCTTCCTATCTATATATTCGGCAAGGAAGTTTTGCTTTCGCTTGTTCTTTCCGACAACTATACTATTGAGTGAGGTACAAAATATGTCCAAAATAATGATTGTTGATGATTCAAAAACAATGCGTAAAATATTAAAAAATGTTTTTACCGAAGCCGGCCACGAAGTCGTTTGTGACGCTTCAAACGGTGTTGAGGCATTAAAGGCCTTGAAAAGTAACGACGTCGAGTTAGTTACACTTGATATTACAATGCCGGAAATGGATGGTTTAACAGCTCTGAAGCTTATCAAAACCGATTTTCCATCTGTTAAGGTCATTATGGTTAGTGCTGCCGGTCAGAAAGAGAAAGTCATGGAAGCACTTAGATATGGTGCTATAGACTTTATTCAGAAACCGTTTGAAAACGACCAGGTGCTCAAAGTCATCAACGGTATACGCTGGTAGCAAGAAATCGAATAAAGTTTTACAAGGCTTTGATGTTCGAATCTTTAAGCATTTGCGCAAGTTTTTCCTTTATTTCGCGGTGTTCTGCTTTGGAGATATCCGGATCGTCCAAAAGTAAATTCGAAACATTATCCGATGCTTCTTTAAGAATTTCGGCATCGTTGTAAATATCTCCTAAACGGAAGCTCAATTCGCCGCTCTGTCTTATTCCAAAGATATCACCCGGGCCTCTGAGACGTAAATCCTCAGAGGCAATTTTAAACCCATCATTTGATTTGTTAAGAATATCCAGTCTATCATTTGTGTGTTCATTTTCATTTCCATTTACAAATATGCAGTATGACTGTGCGGCTCCTCTTCCGATTCTTCCACGCAACTGATGCAATTGCGCCAATCCAAAGCGTTCGGCATTTTCCACAAGCATTACAGTTGCGTTCGGAACATTGACTCCGACTTCAACAACTGTTGTAGAAACAAGAACATCTATTTTTCCGGTCGAAAAATCGGACATTATTCTGTCCTTTTCGGCAGAAGACATTTTTCCGTGAAGATATTCAACAACAATACTTTCCGTAAGACTCAGACGTAATTTTTCGGTATAACTCACAACATCCTCAAGCTCAAGTCCATCGCTCGCCTCTACAAGTGGACAAATCACATAAGCCTGATGAGACATTGCAACTTCCTTTTCAATAAATTCGTATGCTTTTTTTCTGTATGTTTTGGGCACAACACAATTCTTGATTGGAAGTCGCTGTTTCGGAACTTCCTTGATTACCGATATATCGAGATCCCCGTACATCATAATTGCAAGTGTTCGCGGAATCGGCGTAGCACTCATTACAAGGATATGCGGAGTATTCTCCGAATTCTTTTCAGCAAAAATTCGTCTCTGCTTCACTCCAAATCGATGTTGCTCATCCGTAATAACAAGAGCAAGCCTACTAAATTTTACTTTTTCCTGAATAATCGCATGAGTACCCACCACAATATCAGCTTCTCCTGACCTGATTCTCTCATACTCGGCATCCTTTTGCTTCTTAGTCATTGAGCCTGAAAGAAAAGCAACAGACAAAGGAATGTTATGTTCCCCAAACAACTTTTTAATATTTTCATAATGCTGAGCCGCCAGTATCTCCGTAGGTGCCATAAGCGCACTTTGGTATCCGTTTTCTCCTGCGATTATGCAAGCAAGAATTGCTATTATCGTTTTTCCGCATCCAACATCGCCCTGAATCAGCCGACTCATGGAATGATTATTTTGCATTCCTGTGCAAATTTCCGCATAAACCGCCTTCTGCCCCTGTGTCAATTCATACGGAAGTTCTTCTATAAGGCGATTTGAATAAGAAAACTTATCTATCTTAAAATCGTTAGCTGCACATTCATTGTCTTTCCTAAGAAATCGCAGTTTAAGCATAAACATAAAGAACTCATCATAAACAAGGAAACGTCTGGCCTCCTTTAATTTAGTAAGATTCTTTGGAAAATGCATTTCATTAACAGACCAAGTCTCCGTAACATTAGTAATTTCGATTTCCTCAAGGCAGGTCTTTATTGCCTTTGTAAGTGCATTATTCGTAAGTCCCTTAGTAAGCGGATAAACCGGTTGCATTGAATCTTTAATTGTTTCATACTTCTCACATGTATACAGAATCGGTTGATCAATGCAGAATCTATTCCCTTTGCGCATGACTTTACCCCTGAACACAAACTGTTTTAAGTTCTTCAATGTATTCGCAATATAGGGCATATTAAACCAAGTGGCACTGATTAGAATATCACCACTTAAAACATTCGCAGTAACAATCGTCATTCTGCCTTTACGGCCGGATACAGGTGAATTAACGAGACGCCCCGAAAACGAGCAGAGCTTATCGCATTTTTCCAAAGTAAATTCCACTGCCGCTTCAAAAAAGATGTAATCCTTCGGGAAATAATAAATAAGGTCGCCATACGTAAATATGCCGACCTTATTAAACATCTTCGCAGTTTTCTCTCCTATTCCTTTAAGTTCTATAATTGATGTATTTCTGTTCATAAAATTCCTATTCAACCGAAATCATATAATAGTAAATTGGCTGTCCGCCGTAATTAACTTCAACCTCAATATCCGGGTAAAGTTTGGCAACTCTCGAAGCAAGAGCATTAGCATCCTCTTCAGTTATTTCATTACCATAGTAAATACATATAAGTTCCGAATCCGGCTCAACCATTTCCTTAATCGTATCAAGAGATGTTTCCACAACATCATTACCTACCGCAAGAATATCATGATCACCGATTCCCATTATATTTCCCTGATTGATTTTGAAGCTTCCGATTTCGGTATCGCGAACAGCATAGGTAATTTGACCGGTCTTTACCAAAGCAGTCGAATCCTTCATAACACTTTCATTATCCTCTGCCGAATTTCCGGGAACAAAATTTATCAATGCAGTAATACCCTGTGGTACTGTCTTTGTCGGAATAACGAAGATTTTCTTATCTTCTACCATATATTGCACCTGGTTTGCAGCAAGAATAATATTCTTATTATTTGGTAAAATAAATATATTCTCAGCGTTTATTTTATTTACCGCATTTACCATATCCTCAGTACTCGGGTTCATGGTCTGACCGCCCGAAATAATGCAATCAACACCAAGTCCTTTAAATATTTCATCAAGACCATCGCCACAGGATACTGCAATGAATCCAAACTCTTTTAGCTCAGTAGCTGCTTCTGCGTTCTCTGATGACTGCTCATTCATGTCTTTCGCCGCATTTTCGTTTTCTTTCTTCGAAAGATTAAACAGTTTTTCCTGATGTTCCTCACGCATGTTATCAATTTTAATTCTGCTTAATGAACCAAAACTCAATGCTTTCTGAATTGCAAGACCCGGATCATTTGTATGCACATGAACCTTTACAACCTCATCATCCGCCACACACACAATAGAATCGCCTATTGATTCAAGGAATATTTTAAAGTCCTGTTCATTTTTCGTATTAAAGACTTTGTCTAACATAATAATAAATTCGGTACAATATCCAAACTTAATCTCAATTCCCGCCTGAAATTCAATGCTGCCGGCCGAAGTCACCGCATTATCGTTTCCCTCAGGTTCAACAGAAAAATCGATTTCATTTCCAAGGTAAGCCTGATAAGCCCCCTTCATAATTTCAAGAAGTCCCTGTCCGCCTGAATCAACAACACCGGCCTGTTTCAATACAGGAAGCATATCAGGAGTTTTAGAAAGTACATATTCCGCATGATTTATAACGGTTTCCATAAACTTACCAATGTCGTCTTCTTTATATGCAATTTCCACGGCTTTGTCAGCAGCGCCCTTGGCAACGGTAAGGATAGTACCTTCCTTTGGTTTCATAACCGCTTTATATGCAGTATCAACCGCCTTCTGCATAGCATTCGCAAGAATTGCAATATCAATCTCATCTTCCTGCTTTATTCCTTTTGTAAATCCACGCAGAAGCTGTGACAAAATAACGCCGGAATTTCCCCGCGCACCACGAAGCGAACCTGATGAAATTGCCTTACAAAGCGGTTCCATTGAAACCTCGTTAAGGCTTGCAACCTCTTTTGCCGCAGACATAATAGTCATAGTCATATTTGTACCTGTATCACCATCCGGAACAGGAAATACATTTAATTCATTAATCCATGCTTTCTTAGCCTCTAAAGACTTCGCACCTGTCAAAAACATCTTAGAAAGTGTTTTTGCATCGATTGTGTTACTATTCACTTTAAAATCCTCCTTAGTCGATTACCCTTACACCTTCAACGTAGATATTTATTTTTTCAATATTCAATCCTGTAAACTCCTCAACCTTATATTTAACATTACTTATAAGATTATCTGCAACAGTCTTAATGCTGACACCATACGCAACGATAACATGAAAATCAAGCGTCAACTGATTATCCTTCAATAACACATTTATACCATGTGTGATTTTATCTTTTTTCAAAAGCTTAACGAAACCATCAGTCACATTCACCGATGCCATCCCTACTATTCCAAAACACTCAACAGCAACTGAGCCGGCATACTGAGCAATTACCTCTGTGTCAATGCTAACATTACCTACACTGGTTTTGATATGACCCTTCATAGCGAACTCCTCCTTTATCTGTGTTTACAGGTCGTTTTAAAACAACCGCACCTATCTGCTTTTACACAATATCCTTTGTATTATACACTCAATAAATAAAAAAATAAACAAATTTGACTATTTACTATTTACTTTCCCTTTGTAGAATACTCGGAATAGCTCATACCGGCATACTTTTTGAAACATCGACCAAAATAATTCGGATCGGGAATTCCAACCTTTTCCGACGCTTCAAACATTTTAACATTCGCCTGCGCAAGCTTCATTGCCCGTTCCATTCTGCATTCTGTCAAATATTCCACAAAATTCTTACCGGTTTCCTGCTTAAATTTACGGCTCAAGTAACTGGAACTAAAACCGAAAGTCTGTGCAACAGATGTAAGATTAATCTGAGAATTGGTATAATTCTCCTTAATGTATTTCATAACCTGCTCGATTGCCGTAGGCTCAATCTCGACTTCTTCACCACGAGAAACAATTTTTGCATCAAGAATTTTCTTAAGACGAATCAGTGTCTCCGTAACTTCGGCGCGGACAATCGGTTTCAACATATACTCAAACACAGGCAACCTTACACACTGCCTTGCGTACTCGAATTCATCAAATGCCGTCATTATGATTATTGACAAATCAGGATATCTTTTGGTTGCAATCTCAGTAAATTCCATTCCATTCATAAATGGCATTGAAATATCTACGAAGGCTATATCAGGACGCAAATCATCAATTACATTTATTGCTTCAATACCGCTGCCGGCTTCACCGACAATCTCCATATCAAGCTTTTCCCAATTAATGGTTGCTTTCATCAGATTTCGTGCCGACGGTTCGTCATCAATCAACATTACTCTGTACATGTCAATCCTCCAACTGAGTTTTAATCGGTAATATTATTTCTATTTGTGTATATTCACCCTGTTCGCTTGTGATTTTTACACAGTCGTTTGTATCACTGTAATAACGTATCCTCTTGATTGTTCCCTTAAGTCCAAAGCTCTTACGCTCGCTTGAATCTTCCACAGTGGATTCATCAATCCGAAGCATTTCCTCAATCATTAAATCACTCATTCCGACACCGGTATCGTACACTAGGATATGAAGCTTATCTTCACTTCGGTATGACGAAATTCGAACCATGCCCTCCTCACCCTTCAAACGTATGCCGTGATAAATACTATTCTCAACAAGCGGCTGAAGCAGAAGTTTCGGAATAATGCAATCACGCGTATTCTCATCTATATTATATTCATCTTTAATAATATCGCCATAACGAAGTCGTTGCAATTTAAGGTAATCCTGAATAATATTTATTTCACGTCGAAGCGGAATATTTCGATCGCCCTTACTAAGAAAATTCCGATAGAAACTGCCTAGCGTTTCCAATGCAACATGCACATTCTCCGCACCTGCCTCAACAGCCAAATATCCGATAGTTTCCAAGGAATTGTAGAGAAAATGCGGCTTAATTTGTTCATTTAATACACGAAGCTGAGCATTTTGGGCTACCTTTTCCTTGTCAATAAGTCTCTTAATAAGCGCATTCAAATACTCAATAAGACTGTTGTAATTATCTGCCAGTCCACCAATTTCATTTGTCGGCATTGGTACATCAATCTTAGTTAAGTATCCCGATTTCTTAACATTCTCCATTGCCTCATTAAGATTAAGTATCGGTCTTGTAATATTTCTGATAACAAATGTACTTAAAATAAACAAAACAAGCAGAAATGATGCAAACAGGATAAGCATCGAGAAAATAACTTCGTTCGAAACCGTTGCGTGACCTGCATTCACCTTACATAAAACAATAAGTGGCGTACCATCAAGTCTGACACCGGAAATCATACCTTTTTCACCATGGTTCGTCAATTTCTTATGAACAATCTTATCACTTATAAACGAAGAATCATAATACTGCATAACCGCTTCGCTACCCGATAGTAATTCACCTTCTTCAGAACAAATGCACACCTGCGAGTTGCTTTTTGACGCAATAACACGATCAAGCATTTCCACAGATATATTCATCATCATAATTCCCGAAAGTTTCTGTGAATTGATATCATATATTGCCCGCAAAATCGATATCATAGTCGGACCATGTGTTTTGTAAATTGTTTCGCCACCGTCAATACTGATTATCGCACCTCCGCGTTTATCTATAATCGGAGCTTGCCATTTGGAATTATTCATCTTAGTAATATTTAGCTTATACTTTCCACGACCGCTACTCATATATTCACCGTCGTTTCTCAAAATAAATACCGAATCGACATTATTGGATGCATACAAAACATCCATAACCCCAAATCGAGCATCATTAATAAGACCGGGGTCCACACTATTTGCGCGTAGAAAATTGATAACCTCTTTATTCAACATAACGAGGCGTGAAATATCCTTGTAATTCTCAAGGTTAGCATTTATTCCAGCCGAAACAGCATTAATCAAAGTATCTGATTCTCTGATTTCGTAATCACGACGTGTTTTATTTGTAATAACATAAAATGATATTATAAAGGAACATATAAGCACGAGCAAAATACCTGCCACAATAAGCCATAATCTTCCCGCAATGGTTCTCCTGTCTGTAACACTCAATAAATTTGCCTTTATTTTTTGAAGTATTTTATTCACACTGCGCTCCAACAATTTGATTCAAGACTCACTAGCAAGTCTTGGCACGAGATTCGGACAACTTCATCTGCTAATATTCATTTCCTAATCTCTACGTATCATAAATTATATCAAAAAGCAGAAAAAACTGCAAAAAGGACCCACATATTAAATGTGAGTCCATAAATCAACAAAACATATTAACCTTTAACTGCACCGGCAATAAAGGAAGCCTGAATCTTCTTGCTCAAGAAAATATAGCAAATAAGTGTAGGGAAGGTTGCAAGCACAAGTGCTGCACCGATTGGTCCCCACTCTGTAGTATACTGACCCGAGAGAGCCTGAATACCAACAGGCAATGTTTTAAGAGTATCCTTGGTATTAAAAATATTAGCAAACATAAGCTCATTCCAACACTGAAGGAATGTATAAATACCGATTGTTGCAAGTGCCGGCTTCATAAGTGGAACAATTACATAGAAGAAAGTCCTCCATAGTCCGCAACCATCAATATTTGCAGCTTCATCAAGTTCAATAGGAATATCTCCCATGAATCCCGTACATATAAGTATGGCCATTGCAAGCGAAAATGCCGAATACGGGATTATCAAAGCCCAGTACGTATTAAGCATTTTCATATTTGACAAAGTTACATAAATCGGCACAATTGATGCATGGATAGGAATTGTAAGTCCTAACATAAAGAAGCTGTTCATAAGATTACGGCCTCTCCAGTAAATACGTGTAATAGCATAAGTAGCCATCAATGCAGCGATAATCGTAATAATAATTGTTGCTACAGCAATAATTATACTGTTGATGAAATATCTGCCCATATGACCGGTACTCATGGCTGAGCTATAGTTTGACCACAACCATTCTCTCGGCAATCCGGCAACGTTCTCACCAAAAATTTCCTTATTACTCTTTAAAGAGAATGTAAACATCCAATAAATGGGAAACAGATTAACAAGTGCCCAAAATACCAACAAAATGTAAATAATAGTTTTAACAGCCTTATTGGTTTTACGTACTTCAAAATTTTCCATCTTAATCACCCTCCTTAAATACTGCTCCAACTAACAATGCAAATACAAAGCAGAGGATAATAAGCATTACCGCTATTGTACTACCCATACCGTATCTGTTACGCAAGAACAACATATTTATCATCAATGTACTTGGCACCTCTGTTGAATGAAGAGGTCCACCATTCGTCAATACGTAAATCAAGTCGAAAGACTTAAGCGATCCGGTAATGGCGAAAATCACACTTACTTTCAAAATAGGCTTGATATATGGAATAACAACATAACGGTCAACCTGTCCGTCACTGGCACCATCAAGCATCGCTGCTTCACGGAGTTCGGTAGGAACGCTCTTAACTCCGGCATACATAAGAAGCATATGATAACCTACAAACTGCCAAAGAATAGGCACAAAACATGAACCAAGAGCTGTCTCTTTGGTTCCGAGCCATGTCAATGCAAGATTATCAAGACCAACTGCACGTAATGCAGTATTCAAAACACCGTAAGCCGGATTGTAAATCTTTAACCACAGCTGACCGATAACAACTGTCGAAATCAATACAGGCATAAAATAAATAGACAAAAAGCCTCTCTCACCTTTTATTCCTTTACCGAGTGCAAGTGCGAGTCCAAGCGACAACGGCAACTGCACAAATACCGACAATGCGGCAAGAAGTAAGGAATTACCTAAAGCTTTCAAGAACCCAATCGCATTACTTGTAAACAGTTCCTTGTAATTGCTCAAACCGATAAAAGTTTTCTCACCAAAGCCGTTCCAATCAAAAAAACTATAGTAAGTTGAAAGAGCTATGGGCGCAATCAATACGGCCACAAACAAAAGCAAACCGGGCAATAAAAACAAAAATATATTTATAAAATCGCTTTTCTTTTTTCTCATCGTAAATATACCTTCCATTTTAGGATTAGAAAGGCGGTCCTTCTAATCTCCGAATAGGAGTCCCGAAAGACCGCCTCAATTTCTAATCAGTACCGTTTAGTTTATTGTTGTTTTGATTAACGAATATCGTTAGCTAAGCCTTCTACAAAGCCTGCTCCATCGATTGCACATCCGTAAACCTGATCTACATATGAAAGGTATGTGTTAGCATCATCAGCATTCTGAGCTGTGTCACCAAACAAAACATATGAATCAGCGTTAGCACAGATTTCTGATACAGCCTGTGTTAATTCATTAACTGAGCTTGTATCGTAATCAGGTGTCCAAGCAGGAAGACCACAACCATCAAGGTAACCATAGTGGCAGATAGCACGGCCAAGTTCAAATGTGAACTGAGCAGCAGCTTCAGCATTAGGTGAAGAAGCAGCAACTGCAAGTGTATCTGAAGGACCACCGATAAGCTGTCCAAGTTTAGCCTTGTCTGCATTGATTACAGGGAATTCAGCAACCTGAACCTTAGGACCAAATTCAGCATCAGCTGCGAAGTCAGCACAGTTCCATGTACCATTCATGTAGAATGCATACTTACCTGCCATAAAGTTAGCCTTAACTTCATCATTTGACAAAGCAATTCCGTCAGGATCAAAGTATCCGTCTGTAACCATCTTCTGGAATGTATCAACAGCAGCAGCAACATCCTCATTCTGCCATGTAGCCTTTCCAAGGAAGATATCGTTAAGAGCTTCTGCACCACAGCTCTTCTCAATTACTGACTCAAGATACTCAGTTACACACCATGTTTCTTTTCCGGCACAACCGAAAGGAATAATTCCTTTAGCTTTAAGGTCATCACAGCACTTGATGAATTCTTCATATGTACCAGGAACTTCATCATATCCTGCATCCTTAAGGATTTCCATGTTAGCAAAAAGGCCAACAATGTTCATTGTAAGAGGAACACCATAGTGTGATCCGTTGTATGAAGAGTTAGCCATCATAACTTCAGGAAGTTCATCAGCAAAATCTGCATAAATATCATCGAGGCAGTAAACACGACCTGCATCAACGAAATCGCCAAGGAATGCACATGACCAGGTAAAGAAGATATCAGGCATTTCATCAGCAGCTACAGCAGCTTTGATCTTCGTCTTGTAAGCCTGATTCTCAATAGCTTCCCATGAGAAGTTTACTTCAGGATGAGCAGCTGATACTTCTTCGATAGCTGCTTCATATGAATGACGGTTTGAGTCAGACTCTGTAGCGATACACCACATTTCAAGGTCAATAGACTCACCTGATTCAGCTGACTCAGCATCAACTTCTTCAGTTTCCTCTTCTTCAGCTTCTTCAGCTTCCTCTACAGTTTCTTCAGCTGCTGGCTCTTCTGCTGCAGGAGCTGCTCCTGTCTGTCCGCCACATGCTACTAATGAAAATGTCATAGCAGCTGCCAAAATTGTTGCAATAATCTTTTTTTTCATAATTCCCTCCTAAAAAGAAAAGTTAGTTTAGGTAGTTCCCTACCAGGTTATCCTGCATTCAGCCCAAAGACGGTACCAACTCCCAGACTTCCTGCAATATATGAATTACGGTTACCCGCAAATCATTTCAGCTTTACCATCTTCCATGGATACTCAATTGTCATTTCTTTACCGGAAATACTGTAATAAACTGTCGTATCTTCAAAATGATCATTGTAAATAAGCTTAACAGTTTGTTCTTCTTCATTAAGTTCATAATGACCCGGAAAATATCCGTCTTCCTTAAATTCACCATTATCTACAAATTCAAATGTCCACTTTTCCGGCATCGCACGCCACAAACCGACAATTCCTTCCGGCTCTCCGGTGCCTTGGTAATCATAAGTAGTCTGCTCGTATAAATAAATTCCTTCATCATCCGATACATAACGGAGTCTCATTACATCATCCTTACTCTTGAATTCTATATAATTATTACCTGCACTTACCTTATACTCTTTATTCTTATATGTAGCTTTACCATTTGAATTAATTACAAGAGAAACTACTCCGTCTTTCTCATCGTGAATATATACCCAACTGCCGCACAATTTTTCAGGAACCGTACTGCCTCCGCATCCACACATTGACATTGCAAAAATCATCAGAAAAACTATACAAGAAAAAAGTCTAAATTTCTTCATTTGTTATTCACTCTCAATCGTTTTCTAAATTTGTCACAAGATGTTTTGGAAACTTTCAACAATATTTCATCTACATTAGACATTTTATTATCAAACATGCCGCATAGTAAATGTAATTCTTTTACCTAATGCTGTAAAATATTTACTTTTCATACACAAATTGTTCATATTTATCCTTTTTACGTTAAATATTTTGTATTTCATATACCAATTTTCACTATATTTTGTTAATGCCAATCTTCTCTGTTCACAATTTGCTACAACAAAACTTCCGTAATAATCCTTCTGATTGTAACTATATATTTCAATGTCACGCGCTTAACCTTCATTGGCGTACATTTCTATATCCAAGGTG
>JAZLIP010000037.1:0-5256 GCA_045617445.1 Lachnospiraceae bacterium
CATAAAAGCAATTACGGATAATAGATGCATAAAGGTAATCGGAATAATAAATTCTGAGAAGTATATGCTTCTTGCCGGCAGGAAAATATTTGAAGCAATTCGGAAAAATTCACAAGGGATTTATCTTGGTGGCAGCCTTGATCGGCAGAATATTTTTGATTGCTCGGGAATTCCTTTTAGTAAGCAGTGTATAAAGCAGGCACCGGGTGTCGGAATGTATTTTGGAAATACGAAGGACGATAATTTCGAAATTGTAATTCCAAAGTTCAATTAATAGTTTTGTTGTATCGGGAAAGGAGGGTATATGATAGCTGTTGAGGTACATGCGATTCAGTGGGCAAAGGTCTTTTCAATGTCAGTTGATATGAACTGCCCGGTAAAGGAATTAAGCCAAGTGATTGAAAGCATATTAGCTCCGAAAAATTTAGCGGTAACGATGAATGAATTTAACGGAATAATTGCTTGTACGGATTTTGCCGGAGTTCTTCCACCGGATAGAAGTCTCTGCGAATGCGGTATCAAAAATGGTTGTAAGTTAATCTATTTCAACGCGAGAAGATACATATAGTTAGAAAATTAATGAGTATTAGGAGGTGGTAATTTGGTTCCTTTTTCAGCAGATTATTTGAAGCTGAATCTTAATATGTTAAAGCTTAGGGATGACGCAAAAAGAGTATATGAAGAAATAACGAAATTGTCTGATGATTGTAAGACTCTGAGTTTATCCTGGTTTGGCAGTGCACATGATGTGTATGCGCGAAAACTTAATGAAGATATTTTAGAGATGCAAATGAGGGCAATATTGGTGCTTAATCTTTGTGAATTGCTGCGGGAGGGCATATCGAGGTATCAGCAGACGGAAATTGTAATTATGGGAATTGTGGGAGGCTTATTCAATGAGTAAAGAAGAAATCAGCATTCAATTCAGTAAAGCAATTGAAATGGCGGATGAATTGTACGATTTATCCAAAATATTAACAGACATAGGTAGCGTGAAAATGGAAGAAGCGCTGAAACTTCTTTCTGAATCGTGGAAGAGTGAAAGTGCTTCAACTTATGTCAGGAGAACACGTTACTTAAAGAAAAGATTGTATTCTTCGGCAGAAATGCTTAATGATACGTCAAATCTTATAAGGCAAACGGCAAAGAAAATTTATGATGCGGAAATGACGGCAGTATCGGTGTTTACCGCTAGAAATTATTAAGGAGGGAAAATATGTCATTTTTTAGTGTGACGTCTTCGGAATTGAGACAGAAATCGGAACAACTTAAAGGCCTAAATGCCAAATTTAAAACAAGCGTGGAAGCTTTGGAAACATCGGAACAGGCACTTAAAACGATGTGGGAAGGTGAAGCGAATGAAGCATTTCATAAGGCTTTTGTGAATGATAAAGGAAAAATGGATTCATTTTATACTGCTGTTCAGCAATATATAGAGGCCTTGCTTGCAATTGCAGTTAAATATGAAGAAGCAGAAAATAAAAATATCGCTACGGCGCAAACAAGAGTGTGTGGTTAAAGGAGAGAAAAAATGGCTGAAATATTAAAAGTTACACCTGAGAAATTGCTTGAGGCATCAAATGAATTCAGTACTACGGGAAAGACAGTCAGTTCACTGACACAGGAAATGCTTGAAATAATAAATAGTCTCAAATCAATATGGCAGGGTGAGGCAGCGAACAGTTACTTCACTAAGTTTATGGGGCTTCAGGATGATATTGAGAAGATTAACAGGATGATTCAGGAACATGTGACAGATCTTGCCGAAATGTCAAATGAATATCGAATCGCAGAAGAAATTAATATAGAAGCAAGTAATAGTTTATTAAGTGATGTTGTTGCATAACAGAAGAGAGGTGTTTTGTTGTGGTTGGTTTCAAGACGTTAATTCTTATTGACAATTCTAAATCAATTTCGGATGTTAATTTAACTTTATGCAAGGAGACTGCTAAATATATATGTGATAATTTGGCTGCCGAAGATGCTGCCTGTGTAGCTACTATAGGTGATGGCACAGAATTTATTACTGACTATGTTTGTGGAAAAGATGAGCTTAATAGTGCGATTGATAGAATTGAAAAGAAAGATGGTGCAGTTTGTATCGCTGATACATTGGTACCTGTTATTAATGAATGGAAGGAGCAGGATGTTGCTTTTCGTAACATAATTTTGTTTACGAGCGGTGTTGAGGTTGATTCACTAAATCATGCGAATGAAGAACTATATTACTTGCTTTCTAACAGCAACTATCCTGTTTTTGTTATCCAGGCGGTGGAATCGAAAGATGCACAACCTGCCAAAAATCTTTCGGCAATAGCTACTATGAGTGAGGGTAAGTTGATTTTGACAGAATTTGAAGGTAGTGATGCTTCGAGCGAAAAAACAATGGGAAATATGATTCTTAACGAAATTGAATTGCTAAGAGAGAAAGAAACCGTTAATGAAGAAACTGTATATGAAAAGACAGCAGATGGCGAAAGTATGCATGAAGAAAGTGCAGATGAAGAAAACGCTATGTTCATTGCAAACGATAAGATGAGCAACGATTTGCCGGAAGAAATGGAATCTAATGTTAAAGAGTCGACTCTTGCAACCGAGACAGAAACTAACAATGAATCGGAGAATGTTGCTGAATTGCTGAATTCGAATGTCCTTTTTAAGCCGGAAGAGAAAACATCTTCTCTATATTATACGGGTTCTTTGATTTTGGTTGCGATTGTTTTGGTGATTGCGGCTGTTATGGGGATTGTTTTTGTGAAAAAGCATCTCAAAAAGAAACGTCAATTGTCAAATAGAACAATGAAACATTCACAAGAAAATTTTGGAAAATACGGTGACTATTTATGCGATGACGAATATGATGATACGGAAAGTTTTGATACGGATATGCTTGATGCTACAAGACAGTTAGAGGATGATTGCTCGAAAACACGAATACTTGATGCTAAATGTTATGGGCATGATATTGTTTTAGAGGATTGCAACGATCCGACAAAGCTGTTTCGCGCTTCCTGTGATGAACATTTGATTGTGGGACGTTCCAAAAGTAATTGTGATCTCGTAATTGATTATGATGATTCAATTTCCGGAAAACATTGTGAACTTTCGGTGCGTGATGGTGAGTGGTATGTACGGGATTTGCAGTCTTCAAACGGGACACGTGTTAATCAGCAGAAGGTATTTCAGGAACTTATTATTAAAACAGGTGATATTCTTCAACTTGGGCAATTGTCCCTGCAGGTGCGTGTATGAGTGAACTTAGTGAAAAAGAATTGCTAATTCTGTCCAATATGTCGTACATCAATGAAGTCGTGGAATATAGAAGCATTGATGATTTTGTTTCATCGGTAAAGGATGAGAACGGTAATATAAGCGAGAAGAAGGTAAGTAAATTAACTGCCAGTGGTGGCCTTGGTACAAAAGAATGTGTAGGCATATTTGAAGCTGCGGATGCATGTGGCGGAGATTTTAAAAATGTAACTTTGGAGAGAACGATTAATGACGGAGGAATTAGGGGTCTATGCTATGTCGATTCGAACAATAGTGCAACTGTTGTTTTTAGAGGAACCGGTGGTACATATACCGCTTGGAAGGACAATTTTGAAGGAGAGTACCTTGAGGATACTAAATTGCAAAAGCTTGCAGCTGATTTCGTGAGATATGATTGCGGAGTGTACAATGATGTTACTGTTACCGGACATTCAAAGGGTGGTAATATGGCACAGTACACAACTATTGTTTGCGGAGATAAAGTAAAACGTTGCGTAAGTTTTGACGGCCAGGGAGTGGGAAAAGAATGTTCATTAAAATATCGGGATGAAATTGCTTTGGCTTCTCCTAAGATTAAATCAATATGTGCGGATAATGATTACGTTAATATAATGTTAAATAATATTGCAGGTGAAGCAGAGTATGTTCGAAATCCTGTTGATAGTATTCCTGATTGCCATAGTCCGTATGCACTCCTTAAAAATGCGGAATTTGATTCGAAGGGAAAAATAGTGAATTGTACGGATCAGACCGAGGATATGAAAAAGTTAAGTATGTGTGGTTTGGCACTGACCTTTCTTCTTGACAGGCTTGATAATGATGGAAACCGTAAATATGTAGATGCTCTCGGAAGAACGTTTGCGGGAGCGATAAGCAGTGAGTTTTCTGATGAAAATGTCAGAAAGGATATACTTAAGAGTTATACAAATTTTGGTAATTATGTACTTGAGTCTGTAGGATTGGCGAGCCTTATGGAAGATTCAGGAGTTAATATTCAGGTTGAAAGTGAGTACGTTGATTTTGATAGAATGCGTGAAGTCATAGAAAGTCTGGATGAAATAAAGGAAAATATGGCTTCGGTTAATGAAAGCTTGAGAAATCTTGTGTCAAAATGCCAATTTTTCATAGTTACGGAACTTGTTCTTGATTCCGTTCTTTTGGCGGAAAGCTTTAAGATAGAGGAGGATATAAGAATGGTTGAATGCTATAAGGAAAAGCTTGAATTAATCCTGGAATTGTATATGCGAAGGGAAAAGGACTTATGCAATCTCTATGTCGATTCCGTTTAGTAACAGAAATTTCTGTATCATATCATCCCAGGCATTTTCAACAGATTTATCCATTGTAAATATTTTAAGAGAAACAGCGGTAGTGCAGGTGATTGAACTTCCGTCGTATTTTAATATAAGATTAAGGCTGTTTATTTCCTCGACGGATATTGAAGTGTTTACTGATTGCATAAACCGGACGAGATTTTCTCCGGATTGTTCCAAAACCAATTTGAAGGAGAGTGGTGTGTTTTTGCCTTTGATTATGTCGTAAATGTAACCTTTGACCTGCTCAAAACGAATATAATCTTTGGAAAATACCCGATTGTTTTTTATGGCATTTGATTCCATTTCCATAAGCTCATCATCACTGTAGAAATCTAAGTTTAGTTTTCCGTCAATAGTGTATGTAATGCCTACATGAATTTGTGCTTCCTTTAAGAGAAATTTGTCAAATATTGAGTCTTGGGGCGCAAGAAGCTTAGACATGAATAATTTTGTGTTTTGGATAGAATATAGTTTCATGGATACCTCGATATTTGAATTAATGTTCGGAATTCCTGCTCATGAATTTTAAAAAATTAGTAACTATTCAGAACACCATTCGCAAAATCGCCTTTTCAAGGCTTTTCTTTTGCTCATGTTGTTACTTCGCCATATAAAACTGCTCATAATATTCTTTGCAAGCAAAATATTTTGAGCAGTTTTGCATGGCTCT
>JAZLIP010000038.1:0-5421 GCA_045617445.1 Lachnospiraceae bacterium
ATATTTACAACAACCTTATCGGGCATTCCCACCTTGGCACCGATTGATGCACCAAGACCGTAACCCATCGTTCCCAGACCACCTGAGGAAATAAATGTTCTTGGTTCCTTATATTTGTAGAACTGCGCAGCCCACATCTGATGCTGACCGACATCCGTTGTAACAATTGCATTTCCTTCCGTCAAACGGTATATTTCTTCTATAACATAAGGACATGTCAACTTATCGGTTGAATATTTCAACGGATAATCCTCTTTAAACTTGTTAATCTTATCAATCCACTCCTGATTGTTTTTCTCATCAATTCTTGAATTGAGTATACTAAGAACTTCCTTCACATCACCAACTATATAAGCATCTGTCTTAATATTTTTATTAATTTCGGCAGAATCAATATCGATATGCACAATCTTTGCTTTTCTTGCGAACTTACTTGCATTACCGATTACACGATCGGAAAATCTCGCACCGACTGCAATAAGCAAATCACACTGGCTTACACCAAAATTGGCAGTTTTGGTTCCATGCATACCAATCATACCGGTGTAGAGATCATCATTTCCGTCAAATCCGCCTTTTCCCATCAAAGTATCACATACCGGAGCATTAATCTTATGTACAAATTCCGAAAGTTCTTTACTAGCGCCTGATATAACAGTACCACCACCCGTATATACAAAAGGTTTCTTAGATGCATTAATTAACTTAACAACCTTACTGATATCTTCATCCGTATACTTTTTAGGTTGATTAAGAGTAACAATATCTTTACGCTTATATTCCGTCTTATTGGCAGTTACATCTTTTGTAATATCAACAATCACAGGTCCCGGTCTTCCCGAACGGGCAATTGCGAAAGCCTTTCGCAAAGTATCTGCCAAATCATGTATATCCTTTACAATATATCCATGCTTCGTAATCGGCATGGTAACACCTGCAATATCTACCTCCTGGAAAGTATCCTTTCCAAGCAAAGGCAAAGTTACATTTGCAGTAATTGCAACCATCGGAACAGAATCCATCATTGCAGTTGCGATACCTGTTACAAGATTTGTTGCACCAGGACCTGACGTTGCCATACAAACACCGACCTTACCGGTAGCTCTTGCATATCCGTCCGCTGCATGAGCCGCCCCCTGTTCATGCGAAGTCAAAATATGGGTTATTTTATCTCGGTATTCATATAACGCATCGTATACATTAAGAATTGTTCCGCCGGGATAACCAAAAACAGTGTCAACTCCCTGTTCAAGTAAACACTCCATAACTATTTGTGAACCTGTCAATACCATAAATTTTCTCCTTTATACTCAAAACACACTTCTTCAAGACTCGCTCAATCCCCCACTTATAAAAGTGGGGGCTTCTCTCACTGAGATAAATACCAAATCACATTTCAGGTAATCAGTCCGGAATACGCAATACAGCACCTTCACTGCCACTTGTTACAAGTTTCTCATAACGTGAAAGATATCCGGTCTTAATCTTTGGTTCTCTTGGAACAAAAGCAGCCTTTCTCTTGGCAAATTCCTCATCACTGATTTCAAAATCAATCGTCATATTCGGGATATCAATCTTAATAATATCACCTTCTTTAACTAAAGCTATCGGACCTCCTACTGCTGCCTCCGGTGATACATGACCTATTGATGCACCTCTTGATGCACCTGAAAAACGTCCGTCGGTAATCAATGCAACGCTGCTTCCAAGTCCCATGCCTGCAATTGCAGATGTGGGGTTAAGCATCTCACGCATACCCGGACCGCCTTTTGGTCCTTCGTATCTTATTACAACTACGTCACCTTCTACAATCTTTCCGCCCTTAATAGCCTCAATTGCATCTTCTTCGCAATCAAACACTCTTGCAGGACCTTCATGAACCATCATTTCAGGAACAACAGCAGAACGTTTAACAACCGAACCGTTTGGAGCAAGATTACCCTTAAGAACAGCAAGTCCACCATTCTTTGAGTAAGGATTATCGAGTGTTCTGATTACCTCGGGATTAAGATTAACCGCATTCTTAATATTTTCACCGATAGTCTTACCTGTAACAGTCATACACTCTGTATTAAGTAAATCAGCATCGGCAAGTTGCTTCATCACAGCATACACACCGCCTGCCTCATTCAAATCTTCCATATATGTCGGTCCCGCCGGTGCAAGATGACACACGTTAGGTGTTCTCTCACTTATTTCATTTGCAATGCTTATATCAAAATCATATCCTATTTCATGCGCGATTGCAGGCAGATGAAGCATAGAATTTGTTGAACATCCAAGCGCCATATCTACAGTAAGTGCATTTCTTATAGATTCTTCGGTAATAATATCTCTTGGGCGAATATTCTTACGATACAATTCCATAACAGCATATCCCGCCTGCTTAGCAAGACGTATTCTGTCTGAATACACAGCAGGAATTGTTCCGTTTCCACCAAGTCCCATACCCAAAGCTTCAGTCAGGCAATTCATTGAATTAGCCGTATACATTCCCGAACAAGAACCGCATGTAGGACAGGCATGTTCTTCAAAATATGTCAATTCATCATCCGACATTTTACCACATGCATTTGCACCGACAGCTTCAAACATAGAAGATAACGATGTCTTGTTTCCATGAACATGACCTGCAAGCATAGGACCACCCGATACGAAAACAGTAGGTACATTTATTCTTGCAGCAGCCATCAGCAATCCTGGAACATTCTTATCGCAATTCGGAATACATACAAGTGCATCAAACTGATGAGCAAGTGCCATACATTCCGTTGAATCAGCAATCAAATCTCTTGTAACAAGAGAATATTTCATTCCGACATGTCCCATTGCAATACCATCACAAACAGCAATTGCAGGAAACATAACCGGTGTACCGCCTGCCATTGCAACGCCCTGCTTAACTGCATTAACAATTTTATCAATATTCATATGGCCGGGAACAATCTCATTGTAAGAGCTCACAATTCCGACAAGCGGTCTTTCCATCTCTTCCTTTGTAAATCCCAAAGCATTAAACAACGATCTGTGCGGTGCCTGTGCTGCACCTTTTTTTACTGCGTCACTTTTCATGGCATATCTCCTTTATATTACTCTAAATTACTATTTCCAAATTCGCTCGCGAACCATCTCGCATTGAAAAAAGCAAGATGCCCATCCAGGCATCTTGAAAATCGTTACTGTTCAGTTCCTAAGCAGTAACTGAAAAATCAGCATTATTTATTTAGCGACACTGTCGCCGGGTTTCTCAACATTTTTAATCGCATTCTTTTCCATCGGAATTCTGCAATTCTTGTTGTTTCCAAACTCTACAATCAATGTATCATCACTAATACCGATTACAACTCCGTAAAATCCGCTGGTTGTAAGAACGCTGTCACCAACTTCAATGGAATTAACCAACGCATCATGCCTGTTTTGTTCTTTTTTCTGTGGACGTAAGAAGAGGAAATACATAATCACACCCAAAACCGCAATCCAAACGACCATATATATAACCGATCCGGTTGTACTCATTCCTCCTGCTCCTGCTGACAAAATCGAACCCATATAAAAACCTCCATTCAAATATTACATTCTACTATCATACACAAATTTGCTTTATTCATCAAGTATTTTCTGCGTCAAT
This sequence comes from Lachnospiraceae bacterium, assembly GCA_045617445.1. Taxonomy (GTDB): domain Bacteria; phylum Bacillota; class Clostridia; order Lachnospirales; family Lachnospiraceae; genus UBA2868. The sequence goes on from JAZLIP010000038.1 coordinate 3,629, forward strand.
TGTATATTTTGGTTACTGTTCAGTGTTAGGTGGAACACTTGCTGCTTTGGTCATAAGCACTGTATTTATCTATCGCCTGTTTCTTAAACTCCTTAAACATACCATTATCAATGGCATTCCTTATATCTTCCATAAGATGATTGTAAAAATAAAGATTATGTAAAACGCAAAGTCTCATACCAAGCATTTCCTTAGCCTTAAGCAAATGTCTTATATACGCTCTTGAATATCTTCGGCACGCCGGACAATTACATCCCTCTTCAATCGGTGCCGAATCCAATTCATATTTTGCATTAAACAAATTGATTTTTCCATACGTGGTATACACATGACCATGTCTTCCGTTTCTTGAAGGATAAACACAATCAAAAAAATCAATTCCGCGATCAACAGCTTCAAGAATATTTACAGGAGTTCCTACCCCCATAAGATATGTCGGTTTGTTTTCGGGTAAATACGGCACCGTACACTCAATAACACGATACATTTCCTCATGTGACTCTCCGACAGCAAGACCGCCAATCGCATATCCGTCAAGATCCATTTCAGCAATCGTTTTGGCATGTTCTATTCGTATATCTTCAAAAATCGCCCCCTGATTTATTCCAAAGAGTAACTGATTGCGGTTTATCGTATCAGGAAGTGAATTTAGGCGCGCCATTTCTATCTTACATCTTTCAAGCCACCTTGTAGTTCGTTCTACCGATGCTTTCACATATTCACGTTCAGCCTTTGAACTTGGACACTCATCAAATGCCATTGCAATTGTAGAAGCAAGATTTGACTGTATCTGCATGCTTTCTTCCGGTCCCATAAATATTTTCCTGCCATCTACATGTGAATTAAAGTAAACACCCTCCTCTTTGATTTTGCGTAAACTGCTTAATGAAAAAACCTGAAATCCGCCCGAATCCGTAAGCGTAGGTCGATCCCAGGACATAAAGCTCTGCAACCCGCCCAGTGTTTTAATCACCTTATCGCCCGGTCGCACATGAAGATGATATGTATTGCACAGCTCTACCTGCGCACCGATTTCTTCCAGATCAGATGTTGAAACCGCCCCCTTAATTGCTGCGACTGTTCCCACATTCATAAACACAGGAGTCTGAATTTCACCGTGCACAGTTTTAAAAGTTGCACGTTTGGCATTTCCATCCTTTTTAATAATTTTATATTGTGATCTATCATTCATATAATTGCAATCCTTTAACATACTCTTCCATACAAATGTCTGATTCCGTAATTTCTTTTGCAGCATCTATTCCGACATATCTAAAATGCCACGGTTCAAAAGTAATCCCCGTAATATACTCTTTGGCTTTGGGATATCTTAAAATAAACCCATACTTACTGCTGTTTTTGGCAAGCCATTTTCCTGCTTTCGTCTTAGCAAACCCTTCATCAAGATTGGAATAACCCGAAGTAACGATATCAAGTGCCATTCCAAGCTGATGTTCGCTTGTCCCCGGTAAAGTCACCGAATAGGATCCGATTCTGTAGGCATCAAGATATGACATTCCCCTTCGTAAAAGTGTATTAATCTTGTTTTTAAACAATGCAGCCTGCCTATCGTAGCTTCTGTACGCAGAGCAAATAACAAGTGATACGCCGTCTTTCCTTGCATCATTTATCATTCTTGAAAGTGGTGCCGCCACTTCCTTTCTGACCTGATATCCGGACACATTCGAAAGTGTTGCCGAGTAATCATCCGGCACCGGATTTTGCTTATTAACAAGCACAAGCAAATAATCATCCGATACAGTATTGCGCAACAATACCTGAGCTCTCTGTAA
>JAZLIP010000039.1:0-7554 GCA_045617445.1 Lachnospiraceae bacterium
AAGGTGTCAGGTCAAGATGAGTAGATTTAAGATTAAGGTGTCAGTTCAATGCTTTAAATTTTAAAAGACTTATAAGAAATTGTTCATAATTTGTTAATCTTGACCTGACACCCTACAGAGATTCTTGAATTGTAATGGAGGTGCAATGTGAGAAAGTTATTTGGAGAAATTTTGGCATGTATGTTGGCGGTAGCTATGATTGTTACATCATTACCTATGGCTGTTTTTGCTGATGAATTATTAATTGCAGGAGAAAGCATTGAAGTTGAATCTGCGGTTGAAGAGATGGACTCAAATTCTATCGAAGAGGTTACTTCTGTAGAAGAAAATCTAACGGAAGACACCGATAATCCCGAAGTCTGCGGAAATGAAACAGAGGACAATGAGTTTTTGGATTTAGGTGAAAATTTCGAGACAGATGACGAGAACCTTGAAGAAAAATTCGAAGAAGAGTCTGAACTTGAGGAAGAAATAGAAGAAGATGCTGAAGAGAAATTGCTCTTGGAAGAAGTTGAAGAGGAATTTGAATTGATGTCGTCAGATGATTCTTACGAATACCTGAAAATAACTCAAACAAAAGTAACAGGTTTTGTTTGGAATAAACTTCCTTTGAGTGGCGTAGTTGAAATCCCAGAGGGTATTACGGAAATTGGTGAATACGCTTTTGGTGATACCGATGATATGGATAGTATTGCCAAAGCATATAATGATGTAATTAAAAGTGTAATATTGCCTAAGTCACTTAAGATTATTGGGAATGGTGCTTTCTGCGGTTGTGTAAACCTTAAATCAATAGAAATTCCAAGCGGTGTTACAAAGATAGGGGAATGGGCATTTGGAAATTGTTCGTTCTTGGAAAGCGTAAATATTCCCAATCATGTTACGGTAATAGAAGACTACACCTTCGGTGATTGTGTTAAATTAAGTGAAATTTCAATTCCGGATAGTGTAGTGAAAATAGGACAATATTCGTTTGGTGCTACGGCAATTAAGAAAATTGCAATTGGAACCGGTGTAAAGACACTTGGTCGAGGCGCTTTTATGAATTGTCCAAACCTTGAAAGCGCAACGATAGGAAGTGAAACAATTGGAACTCTTTGCTTCCAAGGTTGCGGAAAATTATCAGAGGTTAAGCTGCTTAATGTTGCCTCAATCAGTTCGTCAGCATTCTCTTTTTGTAATAACGATGCTGAGGGAAAAGCTCATCCTGTTGAAGTATATGAACTTACTCTTTCAAACAGCATGACAAATATCCCCGATAATTTTTTGAAGAATCTCGACGTTGGTCGATGTGATGTTATAATCCCGGCAAATGTTACCAAGATAGGGAAAAACGCTTTTGCTCAGGAAACCAGCCCTGAAGGATTTTATGACTTTTTGACATTTTCATTTGCAGGCAGCAAAGTTAAAACAATTGATGAGAATGCATTTAAAAATGTAAAGATTGAATATGGTATTAAATTTCCGGACAGTGTGGAAGAAATCGGAGAAAGTGCTTTTGAAGGTGCTTTGTTGGGTGATAAAAAAGAAGTTTATCTTCCGAGAAATTTGAAAACAATTAAAGGTAAGGCATTTTCAGGTGCTCAAATTGATACATTTTATGTACCCGCAGGTGTTACAACAATTTATCCGAATGCATTCGGAAATAAGGATACCGGTTTAGACAGTATTAAATTCGTAATTGACGGAAACGAACAATCTGAAGTATACAAAAGAATTGTGTATATATTGGAGGATTGTGGATGCTATAATTCGGGAAATATAAAATACAACAAAGATAATGAAGAATATTGCAAAATTGCATACGTTCTGAATGGTGGTATTTTTGATTGCGAAGTACCGACATTGTTTAAAAGTGGTGATTATATTAGGTTTAATCATTACTATAGTCCAAAGAAAACCGGGTATTTTTTTAGGGGCTGGTATTTGGATTCAAAATTCAAAAACAAAGTAGAGTTTGAAAATGGGGAGAAACCTATTAGGACAAAAGAAATTTATAATAAAAATATTACTCTGTATGCAGATTGGTTCCCGATTGATTTCAAAGTTGTCTATAACAGTAATAAGCCTTCTGATGAAGACGGTACCGTTAGTGGAGATATGGATACGCAATATATTAAATATGACAAAGCGACGAAATTGAATAAGAATGCATTTTCTCTCGCAAAATGGAAATTTATGGGCTGGAATACAAAAGCTGATGGTACGGGTGTAACATACAAGGATATGGCTTCCGTAAAAAATCTTGCATCAGGTTTTTGGGACGAAGTAAATTTGTATGCACAGTGGCAACCGATTACCTATAAAGTTAACTTTGACAGTAATACAGCAGATTTTGGGCTGAAAGCAACCGGGAAAATGGCTACTAAGACATATACCTATTTTAATAGCCGCGGAATTAATCTTCCGAAGAATATTTTTTCGTGTCCGGGAATGACATTTACAGGATGGAGTCTGCAATCGGGCAATTCAAAAGTTTTCGCTGATGCAGCAAGTGTTGGATACCAACTTGAAGATGTGGCTGCAGATAATAAGAATGTTGTAACGTTGTATGCGGTGTGGGAGAGAAACAACTATAAATTAGAGATATATGATTATACCGGAACAACACGCTTGAACAGTGGTGATTCTGATAAGATGTTTGAATCTGGTTATTCTCTTTCTTCGGCATATAGCAGGGTTGTTGCGCGTAAATCAATAACAGGTGTGGAAATAGTCGGAAAGGGCTATTCATTTGTAAACTTCTATACCGAACCTAACGGAAACGGTATAAAATATACGGCTGATTCGGTTATGGCATTGGAAAACGGTTCTACTTTGAAATTATATCTGAAAAAGAAGCCTATATCCTATAAGTTAGTATGTGATTTGGACGGAGGAAAGGCAGGCAAAAAACTTCCTACAACGTATACTGTTGAAACAGCACCGTTTACGCTTATTGATGATGCAAAACTTCCGACAAAACAAGGATATATATTTGCCGGATGGGAAACCACCACTGATAGAAGTTCATTGCTGATAGATGATTCTTCTACGAAGTTTACACCCGGTGACTACACGAATAACCATACTATTAAGGCAATTTGGACTCCGATTAATTATTCAGTATATTTGAATCCGATTTCAAATTCTTACAAGGAAGGCACGCTGTCGAACACAGAATCTTGCAGATGTGACAGTAAAACGCACATTTATACGGATTCCATTAACTTGTATGATAATTCGGAAGCAAATCTTAGTGCAGATGGCGGATGGAAACAAACGAATAGAATTGAATACTCAATTACCGGCTGGAGTACCAAATCTGATGGTAAGGGTAAAGTATTCGCAAACGGAAATATTAATGTTAAGGATTTGATTTCGTATGCGAACGGTACCGATACCGACGGAAGTACCAAGATTACGCTTTATGCCGTATGGTCTCCGCAGAAGTACACTATATCCTATGATTTGGATGACGGTACATTATCTTCGGCACCGAAAACATATACATATAACGCAAATAAAACGGTTAAAATCGGAACACCTAAGAAGACCGGATATACGTTTGAAGGTTTTTTGGTTACACCGGCAGATGCGTATGATTCAACAAATAAATGTATTAAGGCCGGCGCAAATTGCAATATCAAGCTGACTGCTATTTGGAAGCCGATATCATATAGAGTTGTTTTGAATTCTAACAGCAAAACGGCGTCATTTGATTTTGGTAAAACAGTTTATGAAAATGAAGCGTACGATACATCGGTAAAATACACAGATTTTGCTGTATATGCTAACCCCGGATATGCTTTTGACGGATATAATACCAAAGCAAACGGCAAGGGTGTAAATATTTTATCATCTACGGAGAAAATCAATTTTGCAGGACTTTCAACCAAGAATGGTGCGACGGTAACCGTTTACGCCCAGTGGACCCCGAATTCATATGGCATTACATATAATTCCGTTGATCCCGTTAGCAAAGCTTCTGTGAAAATGAGTGAATGGGCAGGTGGATTTGCTGTTAATAAAAATCCATCAACCTATACCTATAATCCGAAGGCCAAGCTTTCACTTAAGAATCCGACCAAGTACGGTTATGTTTTTGAGGGATGGTATACGGATTACAATCCCGGAACAGGGGTATTTTCAAATAAAGTGAAAGCAATTAACAGAAATACAATAGGTGGAATAACCCTTTACGCTAAGTGGAGAATTAAATAAGCAGTGCGTATTTTTTTGGTGTATTTACATTATTTATGGTAATGGGTAGACTGTTGTCAGGAGTCCATTGGTTGACTGATATTATTTATTGCTAATTTGGGCGCGGATATGATATACTGTAAATATCATAAATGGCGCCCAATGTGATTTTAAAATGACGTGCGCTTGGCGAAAGGGGTGACTGGCATGGAATTTGTAATTGTCGGTAAAAACATTGATCTTACAGAAGGGCTTAAGAGTGCGGTAGAGGATAAAATAGGCAAGCTTGAACGCTACTTTACGCCGGATACGGAAGTACACGTAACACTTAGTGTAGAGAAAGACAGACAGAAAATAGAAGTGACTATTCCTGTAAAGGGAAGCATTATTCGTTCTGAACAGGTCAGCAATGATATGTATGTATCTATTGATCTTGTTGAAGAGATTATTGAACGTCAGCTTAAGAAGTATAAGAACAAAATTGCTGATGGTAAATATGGTTCGGGAAGCCTTAAAGAAGAATTCATGGAAAAGGACTACGATGATGATGAGGAAATTCAAATCGTAAGAAGCAAGAAATTTGATATTAAACCTATGTATCCTGAAGATGCATGCGTTCAGATGGAACTTTTGGGTCATGGTTTTTATGTATTTTGTAATGCTGAAACAGATCAGGTTAATGTTGTTTATAAGAGAAAAGGAAATACGTATGGATTGATTGAACCTGAATGTTAGGCAACAGCCGGATTTTGAATATTTGATGTTTGAGCACCTCTGCAGATGTTTTGTATCATGTTGCGGGGGTGCTTTTAAAGTCAGTTCGAGACCTTCCTGACTCTAAACAAAACTAAAGGAGAAGCAAATGAATATTGGAAAAACGTATTACATTTCCGTTAACGGTATAATCGCAGCCTTTTACGTTGTTGTGACTTTGCTGTGTAATGGATTCGGATTGTCAAATAATTTGATTCAAGTACGAATTTCGGAAGCATTGACAATTCTTCCGCATTTTTCCGGGTGGTTTATTCCGGGAATTACGATTGGGTGTTTAATATCGAATATTATGACAGGAGCCTTGCTTCCGGATGTAATATTTGGAACACTTGCAACTCTTATAGGTGGAATAGGAACTTATCTGCTTCGGAAACGTTCGTCCATCTTAGCACCTGTTCCGCCTATTGCTGCCAATTCGATTGTTTTGCCGATTGTTTTTAAATATGCTTACGGAATTAGTAATTTTTGGCTTTCAGTCGTGACTGTCGGTATCGGAGAACTGATTTCGTGCGGTTTGCTCGGAATGTTGTTACTTAATGCTCTTAAGAAGAGAAAAATTGTTATTATTCAGCGGTAGGTGGAACACGTGCTGTTTCCGCCGTAAGAACATGATTCAATAGCAAAAATGCATTACCGAAGCAAAGAAAATAAAAAGAGCATAAACACTGATAACAAGTTATTGCATTTAAAAAACTGCTATGATATAATGAATCCTAGACACTGTTAAAAAAATAACAATCATTTATTTTGAACTTTTACGGAGGTAATTTTTATGTGTAAGAAAGTTGTAATCGCAAGTGCATGTCGTACAGCTATCGGAACAATGGGTGGTTCATTATCAACTACACCTGCGGCTGAACTTGGTGGAATCGTAATTAAGGAAGCGGTTAAGAGAGCCGGTATTAAGCCAGAAGATGTAGATCAGGTATATATGGGATGCGTTATCCAGGCGGGTCTTGGACAGAATGTAGCGCGTCAGGCATCAATTAAGGCAGGTCTTCCTATTGAAACTCCTGCAGTTACAATGAATGTTGTATGTGGCTCAGGTCTTAACTGCGTTAATCAGGCTGCTCAGATGATTATTGCAGGTGATGCCGATGTTGTTGTTGCCGGTGGTATGGAAAATATGTCAATGGCACCTTATGCTGTTCCTCAGGGACGTTACGGATACAGAATGAACAATGGTGTTCTTGTTGATACAATGATTAAGGATGCTCTTTGGGATGCATTTAATGATTATCATATGATTAAGACTGCTGATAATATTGCAGAACAGTGGGGTCTTACAAGAGAGGAACTTGATGAGTTTGCATTAAAGAGTCAGCAGAAAGCTTGCTCTGCTATTGAGAATGGTGCATTTAAGGAAGAAATCGTTCCTGTAGAAGTTAAGAAGAAGAAAGAAACAATCGTATTTGATACAGATGAAGGTCCAAGAGCCGGATCAACAATCGAAGCACTTGCTAAGCTTCGTACAATTAATCCTAATGGATTTGTTACAGCAGGTAATGCTTCGGGTATTAATGATGGTGCAGCAGCTCTCGTTGTTATGTCTGAAGAGAAAGCTAAAGAACTTGGTGTTAAGCCTATGGCTACTTTCGTAGCAGGTGCTCTTGCAGGTGTGGATCCTTCAATTATGGGTATCGGACCTGTTGCAGCTACAAAGAAGGTTATGGCTAAGACAGGTTACAAGATTGAAGATTTTGATATCATTGAAGCTAATGAAGCTTTCGCTGCTCAGTCTGTTGCAGTTGGTAAAGATCTCGGTATTGATGTTGAGAAACAGCTTAATCCAAATGGTGGTGCAATTGCTCTCGGACATCCTGTTGGAGCTTCAGGTGCTCGTATTCTTGTAACACTTCTTCATGAAATGAAGAACAAGGGTGCTAAGAAGGGTCTTGCTACTCTTTGTATCGGCGGTGGTATGGGTTGTGCTACTATCGTTGAGATGGACTAAATTAAATATTGTATCGTAATCGGCAGCATTGGTATTGAAGTGATTTTGCCAAAGCAGATTTGTATGTAAGAATGTCGGTGGCGATTTCACAAGAATTGCATGATTCATATTATGCAATTCTTGTTGTATCTCAGACGAGATGTTCTGAGCCACTATAGGTAGGCACATCTTGTAAATTACTATATGTGATAAGGAGAAAAGGATATGGAATTTGTTTTATATGAAGAAAAAGATATGGTTGGAGTTGTTACCATTAATCGTGAGAAAGCATTAAATGCTCTTAATTCGAAGGTACTTGACGAGCTTGAGGAAACTTTTGATGCAATTGATGTAAATAACGTAAGGTGTGTTGTGCTTACAGGTGCAGGCGAGAAATCTTTCGTTGCCGGTGCTGATATTGGTGAGATGAGTACTCTTACAAAGGCTGAAGGCGAAGCTTTCGGTAAGAAGGGTAATGATGTTTTTCGCAAGATTGAAACATTTCCGATTCCTGTAATTGCTGCAGTTAACGGTTTTGCTCTTGGTGGTGGATGTGAAATCGCAATGTGCTGTGATATCAGAATCTGTTCTGAAAATGCTATGTTTGGTCAGCCTGAGGTGGGTCTTGGAATTACTCCGGGATTTGGCGGAACTCAGAGACTTGC
>JAZLIP010000040.1:0-14636 GCA_045617445.1 Lachnospiraceae bacterium
GTATTAATTATAAAAAAATATTAGAAATTAAGGACTTTTCAATTAGAAGTATGTTACGGTCTTTTCTTCTTATTGTTGTTAATATAGTATTAGCAGCAGGAATTGGATTAGCATTATTAATGCTTGCATATTTGTTGCCAACTGATGAAAGTAATTTAAATATAAGGCGTTCAGCAGAAGCAATCATTGAAGAAGGAACATATCCACAAGTATTTACATGGTGTTTTAGCAAACTGGATAACTTTACTGATTCAGCAATTATTAATGAAGCTATATATGACAGTAATGAACCGTTAGTTGAAAAGGCTATTATGGTTAAGGCTGGTTTATATAATGAGGAACTAGGATATGATCCAGTAGATACGTTAACTGCTCATATAATTAATGGACAGAAATATGATAGGATTAATAAGTTCCCGAGATATTGGCATGGCTATATGGTTCTTATAAAACCGTTGCTTCAGATTACTGATTATAATGGGATAAGAGTGATAAATGCGATTATTCAAGTATTGTTGGTAATTATACTAATCGTATTAATGAAAAAAAGAGGACTTGGTAATTATATACTTCCATTTCTATTTGCATATTGTATGTTAATGCCAATAGTTATAATGATGAGTATTCAGTTTTCATCCTGTTTTTATATCTTTATGTTAGGAATTATAACTATCCTTATGCTTCCTGAAAAACAGCTGGATAACTATGCTTATCTTGTGTTCGTGAATATTGGCATACTACTGGCTTATTTTGATTACCTGACCTATCCGATGATTACCTTTGGTATGCCTGCAATAATGTTTCTTTTGCTAAGATCGAACTTAAGTTGTGAGAAACGTCTTATTGCAACTGTAAAGAATGGTATTGCATGGTGTATTGGTTATGTAGGAATGTGGGCTTCAAAGTGGATTATAACCGCAATCTTCACGGATTATGATATTATGAATGATGCTTTTGGAGAAGTCGGCATGCGTATATCTGGAGCATCAGGAGATGGCTCACTTAAGTATTCAGCATTTGTGGGAGTGTTGCTTAATTATTTCACTTTTTTACTAACACCATTAACTCTTATACTTGTTCTATATCTTATATATTTAATTAGGAAAGTTAAAAAAATTGATAATAAGTCTGAAAAGTTGTCTACACTTACACCGTATATTGTTATGTCATTTGCTCCAGTAGTCTGGTTTATGTTTGCAACTAATCACTCGATGATTCATTACTGGTTTACTTCAAAGGCGTGTGCTGTTTCTGTAATGGCGTTACTGTGTGGACTTATTGAATGTACTCAGATAAATAATAAACAGGATGTGCTTCTTAAAGGTGGTAAGAAATGCGACGAATAGAAATAGTTGTTCCTTGTTTTAATGAGCAGGAATGTGTAAGAACTTTATATGATCGGATAGAAACAGTTTTTGTGAAGATTGATAATGCTGATTTTTCGTTACTGTATGTAAATGATGGAAGTAAGGATAATACCTTGGCTGAGATAAAATCACTTGTTGAAGATAAGGGTGAGGAGAAGGTAAAATATATATCATTTGCCAGAAATTTTGGTAAAGAAAGTGGGATATATGCCGGTTTGTCCGAAAGTACAGGTGATTTGGTAGTACTTATGGATGCGGATTTGCAACATCCTCCTGAACTTATCCCTGATATGCTTAAAGAAATTGATGAAGGTGGTTACGATTGCTGCGGTGCAAGACGGGTGTCTCGTAAGGGCGAGCCACCGATTAGAAGTTTCTTTTCCAATGCATTTTATGGACTCTTCAGTAAAATGACGGGTATAAGTCTTGTACCCGGCGGTTCTGATTATCGAATGATGACAAGACAGATGGTAGACGCTGTTGTATCACTTGCCGAGAGGGAACGATTTACTAAGGGGATTCTTGCGTGGGTAGGGTTTGATACCAAATGGATTGAATATAGGAATGTTGACAGGTTCGCAGGAAGTAGTAAATGGTCTATAGGCAGTCTTGCTAAATATGCACTAAACGGTTTTATCGGGTTTGCAACTACACCGCTTAGAATGGTGGTTTATCTTGGCATGTTCGTTGTACTGGTATCCACAATCGAAGTAATTAAGATTATATACAATGGATTGTTTTTGGGGAATACAAATGGTTCGTGATTTTCGACGATTATTGTATTAATTATGTTTTTTAGCGGAATAATTATTACGATTCTTGGTTTTATCGGTGAATATTTGTCGCGAATATATATGGAACTTAAGAACAGACCTATATATATCAAGAAAGAAAGCAACATTAAAAAACAGAATTGATTGGTTGGTAATTACTATGGCAATCTGTCATAATATTGCTCGTAAAATCCTGCATTTAAGTCGTATGGCTTTACAAAGAAAATGTTAAGAATCTGCATGCTTATTTCTTTCTCGGTTTCCAAATCTGGGGCATCATCAATTGCAAAACGCATTTCCCTAAGGTAGTCGTGCCAATTGAGAATATATTTCTCATAGGCATTAAGATTAGGGATACCAAGCCATTTCTTTATTTTGATTTTGGATTTGTTTGGGTAATCGCATTCATGTATCTGGTTGAAATAAGAAAATGAATCATTCTCATATATTCGACCCAGAGGAAACAAACGGCAAAATCCGGGGCGATTGTCATGAATTGAGCAACGTCCTTTGTCGCTTAAGAAAATGCAGGCATTTGTATTGGCTTGCATTTTGATATTCGGAAGGATTACTCCATCAACCATATTTAACTCAAGACATGTTTTAAGAAGAATGTCGAAAGTATTTCCGGTTGCCTTCGAGAGTTCGTAAATGTCATATGGGTCAAGAATGATTGAATTTCCCATATCATGGCAGCAACTTGAACAGCCGTTGCAGTCGTTGCAGCTTATCCTGACACAATCATTGCTTCTATATTTCGTTCCATTCGATATTTCTGATATATCAATATTTCTTAGCATTTCAAGTATATCTCCGAAGTTAAATTAATTTGTTCTGTTTTGTTTGGTGTAATGGTAATCCGGTATTGATTTGATGGCAATCAGGTTCATCTTTGATATATAGTCCCACACGCAACATCCTTCTTGGTATAGTTGTTTGAATTTACATAATCAAGCAGGAATCCGTCTATTTCATTTGCATTTGGATTCGGGTCGGCTTCCACATCTCCGCAGGTCAGATATGAACCATATTCTTCATTAAGTACCAGGATTATATCCGGTGTTCTGTCGGGATTTATTTCGTAGTAAGGTTCTAATCGCACACTGTTAAATGCCGTTCGCCAGGATGTTGGGGCGGCGCATTTTAAATCGGTACAGAGATAACCGTAGGGTAGTAATTTGGTTATGAATATGTTACCGTCATGTTTGAGTGCTGTCGAAGTACAGTAAGTTGTGATTGTTTCGTAAGTATTCATGTACAAATCCCTATGTGCAGGTGTTGTGTAGAGTCCTTTGGCAGGACCGACGTCAATTTGACTTATGAGTTCGTTAAGCGGTGCGTCGCGGTAGATGTTGACGATTCTTAAATACATTGTCTGGACAAGCGCAAAAACAATGAATATTGTGGTAAGTACTGCAGGAATTGATTTGATTGCCCGCAATTTTTGGCAGGATTGCGTGAACTCACGTGCAAAATCATATATGGCAATTATACCACCGATGCTTGCGATGAAGTGTCCCATAGAAAGGATATATAAATAACCGTTTGAAGAGTAACTATATACCATTGAGAAAACAAGGCCGTTCGCGACAAATGTAAAGAACAGATATTTATCCTTATTTTTCGTGAGGAAAAATAGTGGTAAAGCGTAAAGAATAATCGCAGTAAATATGTAGCCGGTGTGGTTGAAGCTACATGTCAGAAAATATATGTAAAGTATGGAATCAATGAAAAAAACACTTAGTTTAAAGAATTTGTTTTCAATAAGTTTAAAAGGATGAAGAATCATACAGATTACAATCAGCAAGTAACTTATATAGGAACAGGTTCCGTAAACTTCATTAATTCCAATCAGAAATTTCTTGAAGGGATAGACTAAATTTGTGACGTGCTCTTCGTCTGACAAAACATAAGGAATCGCTGAAATAAAGTCCTTGACGGATACATTTGTAAGTAGAAAAATCATAAAAATCGCAGCCGGAATGAGTATTCCGATAAATGTATATTTCAAAACGTCGGGAAGGTTGAAATCCCCTGTAAATGCTGTAAATTTATTGCTTGATTTGTTTGAAACAATAAGCAGAGCGATTAGTACGATTACGATAAGAATGTAGGCAAGTGCCATTGTCGGAAGTGCAAGTACGCTTAGGGCGTAAAGTATTCCGGAAATAATCAGATATTTATTTTTTCTGTTGTCATAGTAGTAGTAGAGTAGAGTCATTGCCAATACAAAGAACTGAACCGACATTGTGTAGTAAGAAAGTGTTGCAATGTTTAAATGTGTATAGAACATAAGGAACAGCCCTGCGACAAGCGCAACAAAAGAATTCTTTCTGAACCGTAGCATGTTGTAAACGAAACAGGCGTTAACAAATGAGAAAATCACAAAGAGTTGTCTGAAAAATAGAAGTATACCGTCAACACTGCCGTTAATAAGCATGTACAATGAAAAAAAGGGCAGCAAAAGTATGCTTGAGAGCTGTGTGGGAAACCAATCATGCAAGAAAATGCTGTCCCCCTGATAGAAACGGTATGTAGTAGAAAAATAGAAAGTCTCATCAGAGGAACAAAAGCTTAATCTTGCACGCCACAGTAAAACAATCGCACTTAGAAAAAATAAAATGTATGGATAGGTTTTTTTGAGTGTATGTTTCATTTGTAATTCTCCAAAGTACAATTGATTTGTTGCTTAATTTGCGTTACTGTTCAGTTCTTGACCGGTAATTAATTTGCCACTTTATTTTTGAGAGCAACATAAAGTTCGGCATTTGTGAAATTCAAATAAGGTCCTACGTAGAAAATGTAAAGAAGTCCAAATGTAAATACGGAAAGGATTTCCCAACCGATGAAGGATAAATCAAGCAGGAATGCATTGAATTTCTCGCCATTCATCATTTCTTTGGACATGGCCAATGCATCACGGTAATTAATATCACTGTTTTCGGCAAGAATATAGGGAACCATTCTGTATTCGTAGGCTTTGATAATTCCCGGAATAACAAAGAGCAGTGTCCATAATCCGACAAACAAATCTCGCATGAAAATTACAAGAATCTGATTCTTGTAATTATTCTGAAATGCATAAGTAAGGGAACTTATGCTGGAAGTCTGTTCGTTTGTTCCAAAAAGGAAGAACTGACTGCAACCGGTTGATAACGGATTAATGAGCAAAAGCCTGATGGCATAAGCAATCAGAAAAGTAACGAGTAAAATTCCGATTACGGTTACCAAAACAATCAGAATCTCAACCGAATTGAGACTCGAAAAAAGTTTTCCGCCAACCTCACTTGATGCCTTCTTTGAAGAGTTGCTGTTTGTCAGAATGCGGCCGCCGACAATAATGTCAAGAATTAAGCTTACAATGACTGCGCTCCAATAGTTGACTGATTTATCGGCTTTGCCTCTGAATTTGAGTTCAGATATTGTCCACATCTAAAATACCTCGCTTTCTTTTTTGTATTTATAATACTCAAAATGATTCAACTAATCAAGTCATCTAAAATGTTGAGATATAAATATACCAAAAACACTAAATGTGGTATAATAGTGCCTGATATATAAAAATGCGATGGCATTTAGTGATTGGAGTAATTGATATGAGCCTTTATGAAAAAATTGTAAATAAAGAAGAAAAGATTGCATTGGTCGGACTCGGATATGTGGGTATGCCTATTGCGGTTGCATTTGCTAAACACGCGGAGGTAATCGGATTTGATTTAAATAAGGATAAGATTTCCAAATACAAATCGGGAATCGATCCTACGATGGAAGTCGGTAATGATGTAATTAAGTCTGCAACGGTTGATTTTACTTCCGATCCGTCGCGTCTTAAAGAAGCCAAATTCCATATTGTGGCTGTACCGACTCCGATAAATCTTGATAAGACGCCTGATTTGAATCCGGTGGAATCAGCCAGCAGGCTTCTTGGAAAGAATTTGACAAAAGGTTCCATAGTTGTTTATGAATCTACTGTTTATCCGGGAGTTACGGAGGATGTGTGTGTTCCGATTCTGGAGGAAGAATCGGGACTTAAATGCGGTGTTGATTTCAAGGTTGGTTACTCACCTGAACGAATCAATCCAGGTGATAAAGAACATCGTCTTGAAAATATCAAGAAAATTGTATCGGGAATGGATGCTGAGTCACTTGATGAAATTGCAAGGGTTTACGAACTCGTAATTAAAGTAGGGGTTCACAGGGCGGGCTCGATTAAAGTTGCCGAGGCGGCTAAAGTAGTTGAAAATTCCCAGAGAGACATTAATATTGCATTCATTAATGAATTGGCAATGGCTTTTGATAAGATGGGCATTGATACGAAGGAAGTAATAGATGCAATGAATACGAAGTGGAATGCACTTGGTTTCAGACCGGGATTGGTTGGCGGTCATTGTATCGGTGTCGATCCATACTACTTTATATATGAAGCCGAGAAACTGGGTTATCATTCGAGGCTTATATCTTCGGGTCGTCAGATTAATGATGATATGCCGAATTTTGTCGGTGATAATATAATTAAACAATTGGTACTTGCAAATAAAACGGTAAAACAGGCCAAGGTGGTATTTTTCGGAGTTACTTTTAAGGAAAATTGCCCGGATGTGCGTAATTCTAAGGTTATGGAAATTGTAAAATATCTTAAACAGTATCAAATCAAGCCGATCCTTGTCGATCCGCTTGCCGATTCGACTGATGTGTCAGGAAGCTATGGTTTGGAGTTAGCAGATATCAGCGAGGCAAGGGATGCCGATTGTCTTGTACTTGCCGTTGCACATGATGAATACAGGGGTTATACCCTGGATAAGTGGAACAGCTTTTTCAGAGCCTGTCCGAATGATGAGAAGGTCATCGTTGATATAAAATCCATTCTGGATAAGGATGAGATTAAGAAACTTGGATATCAGTATTGGAGATTGTAGCATGTCTATTCATGTTAATGCGGATGATTTTGGCAAGAGTGCGCAAGTAAACAGGGCAATAAGGGATGCCTTTGCGGCAAAATATATTGATTCAACTACATTAATGGTTAATATGCCGGGTGTATCTGAGGCTTGTGATATTGCAAGAGCTGAAGGATTTGCTGACAGAGTCGGTATACATTTGAATCTGACGGAGGGAATGCCGCTTACAAAATCCATCCGCAGGAATCCTGTTTTTTGTGATGAGGATGGAAGCTTCAATGCAGAATTTTACCACGATACGCGGTTACGCCTCTTTATGGATGAGAATGCGATGGCGATGATTCGCGAGGAACTTGAAGCACAGTTTGAACTGTTTTTGTCGCTTGGATTTACGAAACTGCATGTTGATTCACATCATCATGTGCATACAAATCTTCCGATTTACAGAGTATTAAAGGAACTTGGTGCGAAATATAAATATGATTATATAAGGCTTAGCCGGAATCTTTACCATGGTGGAAGTGTTCCGGGTAATTTGTATAAATGTCTGTACAATTCCGGCATCAAACGTTTAGCTAACGAAAACGGTCAATATTTTGGTTCGTACAAAGATTATGTAAACCATTTTGGCATTGATGAAACACGCGCTGCAAATCGATTGAAGGGAGCGACTCCTGAGATGATTAAATTCAGCAGCAAATATGATATAGAGATTATGGTACATCCAATGTACAATGAGGAAAATATATTGGTTGATACCGAAATACCGATGAATGAGGAACGGGTCCTTAGAAATGAGTAAGGTTGCAAATTGGATTCAAGACAAATTTAAATATATCGCGCCATCACTTGTTACGATGGTTTTGTTTCTGATGGTCTTATTTTCCAAAGATATTTATCCTTTTGGAGATGAAACTATAGATTACTACGACATGGCGCAACAAATAGCGGCCTTTTATTACCATGTTTATGATGCTCTTCATGGTGATAAGGCTTTTTTCTTTGATTGGTATTCGGCACTCGGTACGAATATGGCAATGAGTACATCAGGGTGCAGCAATATCAGTATCTTCAATCTTTTTTTTCTGTTTATTGAACGTGAATCGCTGCTTAAGAGTCTCTCGATTTTTAATATGATTAAAATGATGTGTATGAGTGGAACTATGTTCTTCTTCCTGCACAAGCGATTTTCGTCACCGTATTTTCTTAAATTACTTATGAGTGTCGGGTACGCTTTCTCGGGTTTTGTGCTTGTTTTATACATTACCAATCAATGGATGGATATAGCGGTTCTCTTTCCTCTTATTGTGTATTTTGCAGGAAATGCAATTACGAAGCGAGAGTGGATTGGCTATCTTATTACACTTACACTCGCTGTGATAAATAGTTACTACATATCCTTTATGATTATGATTTTCTTGTTTTTGTCGGTAGGTGTATTCGTGTTTTATGAATATATTTACTCGAGAAAGACAGGCAAGGAAAAGACAAGAAAATATGAACTTGTTCCGTTTGCTGTTGCAACGTTTTTTTCGGTACTTATTTCGGCTTTTATTTTTCTGCCGCAATTATATCAGACACTTTCTTCGGCAAGATTTATGAATGAAAACGGAGGAGGACTCCTTGATACGTACTTAAATATTGCCTCCAAAGTAAATGGCGCCTTTACTACGAGATATTGGTCTTTGCTTATGCTTTCGTTGCCGGCAGTTGTTATTTTGCTTGGGATTCTTAAGAAGAAAAAGTCGCAAAAAGACGTTTTGATTACTGTTACGCTGATTTTGCTTATGGTATTGGAACTCTTCTTTGAAAGTATTAATTTGATCTGGCATTTTGGTTCATACGTTCAGTATCCGATTCGAAACGGTTTTATGATTAATTTTGTATTTGGCGCGGCAGCGTGCTTTTTTACCGAAGGGGAAGAACCGGGGATTGCTCCTGATATGGATGGACGTAAGCTTAGATTTGTTCTTGCAGTGCCGGCGTGTCTTGCATTATTTTACGGTTTTACGAAGTTTTACGCACTTGATTTGTTTCAGGGTAAATTAAGATATGTATTTCATCTTACCTTTGCGATAGCATTGTGTAGTGCTATATTGCATTTTGTTTTTTGCAATTGTTTCAAAGGAAGAATCAAATGGTGTTCATTGTATCTTTTTGCTTTGGAGGCATTGATTTTTGGATTTATTTTGTTTGGAAAGCCTGCTTTTGAAACCGGTTACAGTGAAGAACCCGAACAGGAGGGTGAGTACATCAGAATTTGTAATGAATTATTTGATGCACTTGATTTTGATAAATCATATGCCAACCGTATCAAGAATCCGGATGAATCGCTGAACTCAAATTACGGTTTTGTTTTACGACGTCCGGCACTTTCGAACTGGACGCATGTTATTTCACCGGATGTCCAGTCGGGTGCGAATCTTCTTGGATATTCGACTCAGTTTACAAGAGTGCTTGATGCGGGTGGAACGGTGTTTACCGATGTACTTCTTGGAATCAATAACGTGATAAGCTGTGTTCCGCAGGATGAAGCATTATATGATCCGTTAGAGAGTGTGGAAGTGCTCCTTGATGAAAAGACAGGTGAATATGCAGATTATACATTGTATCAATGCCGATACACACTGCCTTTCGGTAAAGTCGTACATAAATTGAGAGGATATGTTGCTGACAATCTTGATTTGGTGGAGGCACAGAATATTCTTTATGCGGCACTCATCGACGGACTTGATTCCGAGGTTGAAGCGGGTGAGAAGCGTAATCACAAGATTGCAGGATGGATAGTAAAGGGAAATACAGAAATTTCGGATGCTTTGATGGAATGTTCTGTGGTTGAGAATGATACCGAGAGAGGAAATGTACGAACCGAGAATTACGAGATTTTTGTAAACGGAAACAAATCACTTTACTTTTCGGGAGCCGGCGGTGACGTGGAATATAGAAACACGAAGATTTATGTTAATGGTAAACCTGTAACCATACCGTCAATTAAAGAAGTTGACAATGATTTATATCCGGCACATTTTAACAACAATGCCGTTTTCCTTGGTGCTTTTGAGAATGAAAATGTAACGGTGAGTGTTGTTAAACGGATTGATGAGAACGTTTACGATACGGAAATCAGTTTCGTAAATATGTATAAATTGTCGGCACTTTGCGCCAGACGTTCGGTTTTTGCAACAAGAACTTACGTGAAGAAGAATACAATGGAGATTGATACAACCTGCTCCGATTCTGATGAGAATGCTAATTTGCTGCTTCCGGTTACTTTTGATGAAGGCTGGAAGATTGAAATTAATGGTCGTGAAGTTAATAATGCAACAAGCGTAGGCGGTTTGTTTACGCTAATTCCGTTGGTTAACGGTTCAAATCAGGTAATAATGACTTTTAGACCAAAAGGAATGACGGTTGGAATTATTATTTCGATTGTAAGCTTTATTATGTGTCTTAGCTATGGTGTGATGAGCAATCTTCCGGAAAAGAGTGTTATGTTACCTGAGGAGGAGCAAACTGCGAAAGAAGGCGGATTGTTTGATGACGGAAATCGTTTTGAACTGGTCATGGATCAGGCAGAAACTATTCTCAAATATGTTTATCTGCTTGCTTTTGCTTTGCTTTTGCTTGGTATGTATTTGTTCCCTATAGCATATGGAATATTAAATATGTTATAAGGAACGGATGAACTTGAATATTGAAAGTGATTTGGTGTGAATATTGAATAATTCTAAACTACGGGACAAATTGAATAACGACCTTGTATTTTCTCTCGTTTTTAACGGATTACTTATGCTTGTTTCCTGCGTTTTGTTTGTACCGCATTTTGAGGAAAATGATGATGCCTTTTTGGCTATGATTTCCGAAGGAGCCTATGGCAACAGGGATTATCATTTGATATATACAAACGGACTACTTGGCAGAATTTATGTTGCACTTTCGGGAATATGCGGATGCGTTCGTTGGCACAGTGTGTTGCAGTATGCTTTCCTGTTTATTGGATTTACTTTATTTACGTACATTTTCTGTAAACGATATAACGGTAAGGTTTTGGCGGTGTTTTTTGACCTCGCACTTTTTTACGAGCTTTATGTTTCGATTCAATACTCAAAGACTGCGGCTTTTGTTTCTGCGGCGGGTTTTGTGGCTCTTTTCCATAGCATGAAATGTAAGAAAAATACCGGTAAATGGTCCGGTGTACTTGTTTTTGGCGGTATACTTTGCTGCTTTTACGGGATGCTGCTACGGGATTCTGCTTTCTACCTTGTCGGGCTTTTTGCCGCAATCACGTTTGTTTTTGAAGAAATCCCGCACCTGCATGGTGGTATGAAGGCTTTCAAACATGAATTAAAGGAAATTATGATTTTTGTTCCGGTAGTTGTTTTGTTGATTTTGACTACCCTGTTCAATGCTAAAATGTATTCCGAAAAATCATGGAATGAGTTCATTGATTACAATGATGCCAGAATGGAATTACTGGATTACCGCTACGATTTACTTGATTACAATGCACGGGGTGAAGAACTGGCCGCAAAGGGAATATCGGAAAATGATGCGTTGCTTTATTTGACCTGGCAGTTTGGTGATGATTCGGTGCTTACGGCAGATTTTATGAAGGAACTTGTCAAAGCCGGAGGACGAAGGGCAATTGACATGCGCTTGTTCAAGGCTTTTGTATCGGATATGTATGAAGATTTGTTTACATTGACTCCTCTGGTTTTTGCTGTTGTTTTTATGAGCGTTGTTGTTATCTTGATTGAAATTGGGAAGAAGCAATATTACATTAAGAATGTTTGCTATGAAGTGATTTTGCTTGCAGGTGCTTTGGCAATATGCGCTTACTATGAGTATTCGGGAAGATGGAGCCATCGAATAGTGTTTGCATTGTTGATAACCTTGCTTGCCTTTTTGACTTCCCGGATTTTGGAAGTGTTTGGTGAGAATGCCGGAAACATTTATGATTTTACATTGATTGCAGGAATTGCGGTGATTGTATTTTGTAATGTCGGATTACTTCTCGGTAACCGTTTTACTTACGAAAAAGATAAGCGAGAATTGCCGGATTACAAGGCAATATTTAATGAAATGCAGTGCAGTAAGGATACGATTTATATAGCGGATACCTTTACTTTTCAGGAAGCTTATAAATATGATGTATTTGAACCTTTTAAAGAAGGTCAGCTTGATAATTTTGTTGCTGTCGGAAGCTGGTATGTAAATTCGCCGGTTACAGATGGCATTCTTGGGAAATTTTCTTATGAGAATCCTTTTGATGCGCTTGCCTCCGGCAGTGATTGCGTTACCCTGGTGGATAATTGCTATGTAAAAGAGAAAATGCTTTTCGTTAAAGAACATAAAGGTAAAGACCTTGAACCGAAACTAATCAAGAATGCATATGGTTTCGATTTGTATAAATTCTGATACTCTGATTTTGAACCGTAAGTTTCCGACTGAATTAAGAAAGAGAGAAAAAATTGACATTACTTAACATTTTTCTGATTTTAATATGGTTGATTATTGTTCCGTATATGATAGGGCGGCTTATGACTCTGTTTTTCTTCGAAGAACAGGCGAAATTTGTTTCGAAAAATTACGTATTTGGATTTGCCGGGATGTGTTTTATTTTTGAAGTGCTTGCACCGGTGATGATCATTACTTCGGTATCATTCCTAGTGCTTAAGTATTCGTTTATGGTTGTGCTTCTTATGATTTCTGTGGTTTCACTGATTGTTTGTAAGCCTGAACCGGGTAAAATTTTTTGGAGAAAGTCAGGACTTGGCAGAGATCTTGAAGCTAAAGCTAATGATGGAAAAAATGCACAACTTATTTGGGTGGGTGCTCTGATTGTAATCGGAATACAGGTAGTGCTTGTTACTGCTTTTAGACATATTGACACCGATGATGCAAGGTTTGTTGCGGAGGCGGTTGAAGCGATTGAACGAAATACGATGCTTAAATATCATCCGATTACGGGAAGATTTTTTGATTATCCGATAGGTGAAACCTTCAAGGATGTTGTATCACCATTTCCGATGTTTATTGCAGTAATAAGCGCGATGCTTAATCTCGCACCGGCTATTACGGCGCATACGGTTCTACCGGGAATATTCGTAGTTGTGTCATATCTTGTATTTTATATTATCGGTATGTATTTTCTTGAGGACATTGGAAAAACAGGCACGTATATGTTTTTTCTGGCTTTGATTGTTATGTTTTCGTTTGAAAGTATTTATTCCTATGGATATACACTTTTGGCAGTTATCTGGCAGGGTAGAAGCTTTATGTGTATGATTATGATACCGTTGTTCAGTTACTGCCTGATTTCGAGTTTGGAGATTGAAAAACTTACGCCAAAACATTATTTGCTTGTTGTGTTAATGCTTCTTGCAAACATTATGGCAAGCGGTATGGGAATAGTTTTGACGGGCATGATACTTGGTGCCTATGCCCTGACACGAGGGATACTTCATAAATCGTTTAAATGTGCGGTTTATGCTGCGCTGCCGGTAATAGTAAATGTTGTAATGCTGGTTCTGATGAAATGGTGCCAGGCTAATTGCTGGAGGTAGACGGTTTATGAAACAAATACTGTTAGACATTATACATTTAAATAGTAATTATTCCGGAAACGGGATGTATTTGGGCTTCTATTTCCTTGCGGTTATGATTTTGGCTTTCGTATTTCGGAATGTGAAATTTAAGAGAGCCTTGTGTCTGCCAAACGTAATATTGATTGTATTCGTGTATTTTCTGTTTCCGGTAGTCAATTCCGTTTATGAAATAGATCCTGATATCAGTGTACGTGCTTTTTGGATATTGATGACACCGGTTGCGGCTGCACTTTTTCTTGCGTATATATCTTTTGAAATAGAAGATAAGAAAAAAAGACAATGTTTTATTTTGCTTATGATTCCTTTGATTTTCTTTTCGGGTGTGTTTAAAATTTCGGATTCAATGTTTGAAAAATCAGAGAATTTGTATAAACTTCCGTCAGATGTTGTTGATATTTGTGAATACATTCTTGAAGAACGAAGTAATGCAGAGGAAGATGTAAATATTGTTGTGCCGTATGAAATAGCGCATGTTCCGAGACAAATTTCAAGTCATATTAATATGCTTTTCGGTGAAAATGCTACTTACGGGCGCATTGCTTACGAGTGGGATGAGGATAAAGTTAAGGCTTGTGATGAAATGATTACATCGTTGCCAAATCTTAATTTGATAAACAGGGTTGCAAAGGAAAATAATATGGAATATATTGTTTTCAATTCGGTTTATCATGAATTTGGAAACGAAAGCGTAAATCCGGGAAATTACTCGGAAGATCCCAATTTCGTAGGGGAGAGGACTCCGACTGTTACTGATGAGAATTTATATCATATTGCTGTGAATGAAGCAGAGGATGGAGATAAATACTGGGAGCTTGAAAATTACGGATTAAATTACGTTGACTCGTTTGGTCAATATCTTTTGTATAAATATAATATATAGAAGTCTTAATTATGTAATTAAATCAATTAAAAAATATGTAACTATTCAGAGCCATGCAAAACTGCTCAAAATATTTTGCTTGCAAAGAATATTATGAGCAGTTTTATATG
>JAZLIP010000041.1:0-3865 GCA_045617445.1 Lachnospiraceae bacterium
CTTTGCAATGTGTCAAATGACGATTTTACTGAGGTTTGAGTGTGCTGTTTTGTGGATGGTTGTTATAGCAACAATAAATGTAACTATTCAGAGCCATGCAAAACTGCTCAAAAGATTTTGCTTGCAAAGAATATTATGAGCAGTTTTATATGGCGAAGTAACAACATGAGCAAAAGAAAAGCCTTGAAAAGGCGATTTTGCGAATGGTGTTCTGAATAGTTACCAATAAATTAGTAATGTATTCGTTGGTAATCGTTGCGAACAAAATGAAAATATGGTAGAATTTAAGCAGCTACTTTAATGTGTTAAAATTTTAAAGAGTAAAGACAAAAAGATGTTTCATCGGAAAGGGGTGCCGCATGGGCGCTTGTGATAATCTTAATGAGATGCAACTTGATGTGTTGCGTGAAATTGGAAATATCGGCTCCGGAAATGCTTGTACTGCATTGGCAGTTCTTCTCGGAACTTTTGTTGATATGTCAGTTCCAAATATACGATTTCTTGATTTTGAGTCGGCGAAGGAATTTCTTGGCGGTGGAGAGAGCGAAATCCTTGGAATAGAAATTGGTGTTAAGAATGATTTGACCGGAATGATGTTTCACATTGTAAAGAAAGATTTTGCAGAGAAGATAATTAATACTTTTTATGAGAAACATTTGGATTCACTTCAGGATCTTAATGATATGGATATGTCTGTTCTTTCCGAGATGGGTAATATTACTTCGGGTGCTTACGCGAATTCAATTGCCACACTGACAGGTATGGTGGTAGATATCAATACACCGATACATCATATCAGTGATATCGGAAATATTTTGAAGATTCCTATTGAAGCTTATGCAGAAGTTGGGGATTCTATTCTCGTCATAGATGAGCAGTTCCTTATAGGTGATGATAAGATTACGAGTAATATGATTCTTGTTTTGGAAAATAGTTCATTATTTAAGCTGTTTGATAGACTGGGAATATCAGGTTAGGGGGCAGCTTATGAATCCGAAAATTAAAACAGATGCTGTTGATCATTTGTTTGATGCGATATTGCAAATCAAGAATCGGGAAGAGTGCTACATATTTTTTGAAGATATATGTACGATAAATGAGATACTTTCCTTGTCACAACGGTTTGAGGTGGCAACAATGCTGCGTGAGAAAAAAACGTATCTTGAAATTGCAGAAAAGACAGGGGCATCAACGGCGACCATCAGCCGGGTAAATCGTTCTTTAAATTACGGAAATGATGGGTATGATATGGTATTAAAGAGATTGAGTAGTTGCGATTGTAATGAGTTTGAATAGTAATTTGATTTGACAGCAGCGTGTATGCGCTGCTGTTTTACAGCTAAGAGGTAGGTAATGAGCAGTTCAATTGATATGTTAAATAATAAACAGAGAGAAGCGGCTATCAGAATAGACGGCCCGCTTCTTATTCTTGCCGGGGCAGGTTCGGGAAAGACAAGAGTTCTAACCAATAGAATCGCTTACATGATTGATGAATGTGGGATTAATCCATGGAATATTATGGCAATCACATTTACCAATAAAGCGGCCGGCGAAATGCGGGAACGTGTTGATAATATGGTTGGTTATGGTGCTGATAGTATATGGGTGTCAACTTTTCACAGTACATGTGTAAGAATTCTCAGACGGTATATAGATAAAATCGGATATGATACCAATTTTACAATATATGATTCTGATGATCAGAAGGCTGTAATGAAAGGTATTTTGAAAAGACTCAGAGTAGATACCAAACAGATGCCTGAACGAGCGTTTTTGTCTGCTATCTCACATGCAAAAGATGAACTTAAGACTGCACATGATATGAAGCTTGATGCAATGGGAGATTTCGGAATGCAGCAGATGGCTCATGTGTATGAAGAATATGAGAAGGAATTAAAGAAAAGTAATGCACTTGATTTTGATGATTTGCTTCTTAAAACGGTTGAGTTGTTCAAGACTTGGCCGGATATTCTTGAATATTATCAGGATAGATTCAAATATATAATGGTTGATGAGTATCAGGATACAAATAGCGTGCAGTTTGAATTGATAAGATTGCTTGCATCAAAATACAGAAATATTTGTGTTGTCGGTGACGATGATCAGTCGATATATAAATTCCGCGGTGCAAATATCAGAAATATTCTTGATTTTGAAAAAATTTATCCTGATGCCTATGTTGTAAAGCTTGAACAGAATTATCGTTCAACCCAGACTATTCTTGATGCGGCAAATGCTGTGATTAGAAATAACAGAGGTCGTAAAGAAAAGTCACTCTGGACTGATAAAGGTGAAGGATGCAAAATCCATTTTAGGCAGTGCAGCTCCGCTTACGAGGAAGCTGAATATGTAGTGGACACAATTGTTAAAAACAAGCGTGAAGGTAAGTATGACTACAAAGAGTCCGCAATATTGTACAGAACCAATGCGCAAGCCAGAATGCTTGAGGAACAGCTTGTGATTACGGGCGTTCCGTATCACGTGGTCGGCGGTGTGAATTTCTATGCGCGAAAAGAAATTAAGGATATTCTCAGCTATTTGAAAACTATTGACAATGCCAATGATGATGTGGCCGTCAAACGAATAATTAATGTTCCAAGACGCGGAATCGGTGCGACTACAATCAGTAAAGTGGTAGAATATGCTGCTGATAATAATTTATCCTTCTATGAGGCACTTACAAAGGCTGATGAAATTCCGGGACTTGGTAAGGCTGCCGGTAAAATTAATGCTTTTGTGAATATGATTCAGGTGTTTAGAAGCAAGCTCCCTTATATTACACTTGAAAGCCTTGTTAATGGTATTTTGGAGGAAACGGCTTATATTGATAATCTTGAGGCTGAGAATAAGGAAGATGAAAAGGAACGGCTTGAGTATATTGATGAATTGATATCAAAGGTTGTTGCCTATGAGGAGGAAACAGATGAAGAAGAAATTACACTTTCAGGTTTCCTTGAAAATGTAGCACTTGTGGCCGATATCGATATGGCATCGGGCGAAGACAACAAAGTTTTGCTTATGACTTTGCATTCCGCAAAGGGTTTGGAGTTTCCGCATGTATTTTTGACTGGGCTTGAGGATGGGGTTTTTCCCGGTTACATGAGTATTACTTCGGGTGACAATGAAGAAATGGAAGAGGAACGAAGACTTTGCTATGTTGGTATTACAAGAGCAATGGATGAATTAACCATTACATGCGCGAGACAGCGAATGGTGCACGGCGAAACTCAATATAATGCGCCGTCACGTTTCCTTAAAGAAATTCCCGATTCACTGCTTGATCTTAAGGTTCCATCAGTTAAACTTAGAATGTCGGACAGAGTTGATCCTTCAAATGAAGGGTATACCAAGGAAGTATTTGCAAGGAAACCTTATGATAAACCAAAGGCAATGAATTACAGTGAAAGAAATGCTTATGCCAAACCATTTATTTCGGGTGCCAATAAATTGAGCCAGACGGCATCAAGCATTGCACCTGTTTCGGGAGTGAGTAGGAAGAGTAACGGCTTCGTAAAAACAACTGGTAAGTCTGCGATTTTACTTGGAAAGGATATGGGGACAACCGGAACAATGGATTACGCTGTCGGTGATAGTGTCCGCCATGTGAAATTTGGCGAAGGTGTTGTTAAGAATATAACGAAAGGTGCCAGAGACTACGAAGTAACCGTTGATTTTAAGGGATTTGGTATCAAAAAAATGTTTGCAGGATTTGCAAAACTTAAAAAAATGTAACTATTCAGAACACCATTCGCAAAATCGCCTTTTCAAGGCTTTTCTTTTGCTCATGTTGTTACTTCGCCATATAAAACTGCTCATAATATTCTTTGCAAGCAAAATATTTTGAGCAGTTTTGCATGGCTCTGAA
>JAZLIP010000042.1:0-2256 GCA_045617445.1 Lachnospiraceae bacterium
CTGCAGAACTTCCTTTTTCTTTCCTGTTCTTATTGCTTACAGGATTTTCTGTCGTATTCTTACCGGTGCCTTTTTGCCTCGTCTTATTCTCAGGGATGTTTTCCTGATTAACTATAGGTACCATAGAAGATGTCGAAGGCGTTACTGTCGAAGTTACAAAAGGTGGTACTTCTGAAGGTACTGTCGAAGTTACAGAAGATGGTACTTCTGAAGGTACTGCCGAAGTTACGGAAGGTGGTACTTCTGAAGGTACTGCCGAAGTTACGGAAGATGGCACTTCTGAAGGTGCCAAAGGTGTCTCAGAAAGTGTCGTATTATCAATAAGCTGGTTTACCGGTGTGGCAGGCAGTTCCGACATAGCAGTCATATCCGTAGCATAAACACATTCCGATGAAATATATAAACTTACTGCAACAATTAAAGTGTATTTTCCAATTCCAAATAAGATATTTTTCAACATAATCCAAACTCTTTCACAAGTAAAAAGGATACGGACAAGCCCTATCCCTTTACTTTCATAATTACTATTCCGTTTCCCTTTGGAACCTTAAGTTCCGGTCCGTTCATTACAATCGTATTTTCCTTAAGATTTACATTAAAGAATGTAATGGAATCCGTTTCATGATTCAAAGATGCAAGGTGCTTCGTATCCGGGAACACCGCAATATCTTTAGGATAATCACCGCTTATAGGCAATACGAATTTCTTCTCGAGCATTCCTGTTTCATCATCAATTTTGAAAGCCCCCACACTGTTATCACCGGCATTTGAACAAAAAATGTACTTATTGTCGGCCGAGAATTTCATTGCACATGCTGCTGCATCCGAAGTATGATAATCATTCAATGTGGAAATCTTCTGAATCTTTGTAAAAACAGGATTGTTGTTTTCCTCCGCATACGAATATACTTCAATCGAATTATTCATTTCATTGATAATATAGCAGAACTTACCGTCTTTTCTGAATTTAATATACTTTGGTGCTGATTCCTGCTCACATCTTACAATATCGGCAAGTTTTATTTTTCCGTTTTCCTGATCAAATCTGTACACCTTAACATGGTCAAGTCCCAGATCGCAGGCACATAGATAATGATTGTCTCGTGTCATCTTAACACAGCTTACATGCGGTCTGAAATTACGTTCCGAAATACTTCCGATTCCCCTATGGAATATTTCATCTGTAATTTCTCCGACAGAACCATCATCATTTATCCGCAAGACGGTGATTTTGCCGTCATGATATCCGGCCACAAACAGAAATCGATCCGTATAATCCGTAGAAATATAGCAACCACGCATTCCGTTAATCGTAGCACAATTAATCTTCTCAAGCCTTCCACCTTCAATGATTTTAAAAGATTCAACGCCCAAATCGGTAATCGAATAAACGAAATTGGCATTGTGGGAGATTGTCAGGTAAGAGGAATTTGTAATGGTAATCTGTTCCTTCTCTTCCATTCTTCCCTTTTCCACATCGACATCATATATTCTGATTCCTTTGTCATTACCGCGAGTATACGTTGAAACATATGCAACATATTTATCTTTATTTGCCATTATCTCAATTCTCCCATTTCCATTGCCAGATCTTCATGAAAATCATTCTGCTCCTTCTTCTCGGCATCACCATACACGTTTCCGTTATTGCACCCAATATTTAAGCCGTTCTTAATCGGTGCCAAAAAGAAACCTATGGTAGCTCCGCCAAACAATCCAACAAGAAATACAAGTACATATATCTTTTTTCTACGTAATTTTGCTATAATTGTTTTCATAATAAAAATCTCCTAAATTTCTTAGATTGTTAACTAATTCATAATATATTCGATACCACGATATCGATTCTTGCAACTTTACATCGGTATTAGTTATTATAACACATTTAAAATGATTTTTTTAGTAAAAATTACAATTGTTGTGAATACTTGAACAATAACTGAATACTAATTATCATCTAAGCATCCTCACGGAATTCAAGATACGTTCGCGAGTCTTGGCACGGAATTTAAGTCAGTTTCAGCTGACAATATTCAGGTAGGAATACACATATGGAAAGATATATTGAATATTCGGACAAAGATAAATACGGCAAAACCGTCAGAGATTTTCTCAAAGAGAAAGGTTACTCCAAGCATTTGCTTACTCTTCTTAAGAACACTCCCGATTCAGTTACGGTTAAGAGCGATGCATTGGCAGTTCCATGCTACCTTAATCATATTTTAAACGAGAAAGAAACACTCTGCATAAGGATTT
>JAZLIP010000043.1:0-12676 GCA_045617445.1 Lachnospiraceae bacterium
ATTCAGAACACCATTCGCAAAATCGCCTTTTCAAGGCTTTTCTTTTGCTCATGTTGTTACTTCGCCATATAAAACTGCTCATAATATTCTTTGCAAGCAAAATATTTTGAGCAGTTTTGCATGGCTCTGAATAGTTACAAATCTTAAATATTAAATTCGTGGTGCATTTCCCGGAAATCGGTCGGAGTGCACCCGTTTTTATTTTTGAACATTCTGATAAAAGCGGATTGACTTGAAAATCCGGATCGAATAGCGACTTGTGTCACAGAGAGCGTAGGATCGCCAAGAAGCAATTCAGCATGCGATATTCTGCGTTGATTAACATACTTGTAGAAAGGCATATTTGTAAAATCGTGAAACAATCTTGAAAAATGATATTTTGAGAAGCCGCTCATTCCTGCGATATCATCAAGAGTAAGATCTTCGGCAAAATGCTTGTCGATGTATGCACATATATTCATAAATTTGCTGATATATTCCTGCTGCTTACTACTGCTAAGTGAAGAGCTTTTCTCCACCATGTGAATGTGATTCTGCCCAATAAAGGCAAACATTTCGAGTAATTTGGAGTATATGGTAATTTCTGCAAGCGTGTTTTCGTAAACATTGCAGTGCGATTTTTCTTCCGGTAAAATGTCGGTGGAATTGGTACCGGCAGAGTATTTTGCTGAAATTTCAAGGAGTAAGTCTGCGAGTTTGGAGTGAATTTTGGGCGCGTTGTCTTTGGTGAATATTGCAATGGGATATAAAAAGGACATGATAGAATCAAGCCCGTTAATTAACTGAATTGCCGATAAATCCGGTTGGAAAATAATGCGTCGACCGGCAGCAGGGGCATCAAGCTTGTGTATTACACCCGGACAAATGAATGAGATTTCAAAGGGATGTAATACGTATGAGGTATTATTTATCTGAATGTAGTAATTGCCCTCTAACGGCATAATTATTTCGGGCGGTTTATGCCAGTGGGCAGGGTAATTCTCGGTTTCACTGTTGTCGTACAAACGTATATGGGTATTTTTTGTGTAATTTACTGTTTCATGTATTCCTTCAAGGTTTTCAATCATTTTGGTATGCCTTTATATTCTGAGGATTAAGTGAGGTAATCAAATAAGTTTAAATTAAATTGATGTTTTCCGCCATTTGATTTTGGCAGATATTTTGAATTGGTCAAAATTACCATTTCCTTTTAGTGCTTCGAGCAGATATTGCGCGGCAATATAACCACGTTCGTAGTTTGGAACGCTGATTGTTGTGAGTTTTAGAATTTGAGCAATGTCTGTATCGTCGAATCCGGTAACGGAAATGTCCTCCGGTACTTTAATGTTGCTGTCACGAAAAGCTTTTAATGCACCTATTGCCATATCATCGTTTGCACATATAAGGGCATCGGGAAGATGCTCTGTAAGCATAAGGAGTTTGGCGGCCTGGTAGCCGCTCTTTTCACGGAAGTTTCCGACATAGTAATCATCACGTCTTAACATAAGCCCGTTTTCCTTTAATGCATCGCAGGTTGCGTTGTATCTCTCTTTATTGTCGAGGGTATCAACGCCGCCAAGATATGCGAAACGACGACATCCTTTCTTTATAAGCCCCTCAACCAATTCCTTTTGCGGAGTGTAATTGTTTACAAGCATACTCTTTATATAGGGGGCGTCAATTGTACGGTCCAATACAATGATGGGATAATCTGCATGGGCTTTTTTAATAATCATACTGTCAGAGGCATTTACGTCAAGCATAATACATCCGCAACTGAAAGATTTGTTCATATATTTTTCGCAATTGTTATTGGTGCAAATCAACAAATTGTAGCCTTTGGTATATAGATAGTCATTTATTCCCTGAAGTATTTTTAGATAGAAGAATCTGTCAAAATCACTAAAAACAAAGAGAATTGTCTTGGAACCGGAATCTCCGGAGTTCTTAAAGGCGGGTTTTGCATTATAATCATAGTCTTCGCAGATTTTAAGAATTTTCTCTCTTGTATCTTTACCCACATTTTTTTTGTTGTTCAATACATTTGATACTGTTGAGGGTGAGACGCCTGCAAGTTTTGCAATTTCTTTAATTCCTATCATTTACAATCCTCCGTATTTACCCTGTTTGTTGTATATAGGTCATAAATTGGTTACTGTCTGACTACTGAACAGTAACGTTGTTTTACTTAATTTTTACACACATTTTTACTAAAATCAAGTAGAATTTACTAACGTTTTACTGGGGTTTTACTGAAAAATAATGTGATATTGCACAAAATATAGATGAAAAAAGTGCTTTATCTACAAAAATATACCTTAATGATTGATGCCTGTTAAGCAATTAAATAAAATGTACATGTAGCATTTTAATACGAAAGACGATCACTTGAATTGTAGACGTCCGGTTTGGGTGATTGCCATAGAAAATTCCATTAAAGAAAGGGAGAAAAAATGAAAAAGAAAACTATAGCATTATTACTGGCATTGACAATGACAGCAGGAACACTTGCAGGATGTGGCGGAGCAGCCCCCGCAGCATCAAACGTTACTGAAGAAACAGAAGCTACTGCTGAAGCGGATGTTGAAGAGGATGCAGAAGCAGATGTTGAAGAAGACGCAGAAGCTTCGGAAGCTACTGATGAAATGGGAAAACTTATTATTTTCCAGAGTAAGACAGAAATTATGGATCAGCTTAATAGCTGTGCAGAAGACTTTACTGATGAAACAGGAATCGAAGTTGAAGTATGGGAAACATCAGGTGACAACTACTTCACAGATCTTAAAACAGATTTGTCTACAGAAGCAGGTCCTACACTTTTCTCATTGGCACCGGGTTCAGAGTCAGTTGAGATGGCTGATTACTTAGAAGATGTTTCAGATCTTAGCTTTATTGATAAAGTAAGCGCAGGTATGGTTGATGAAGTAGATGGCAAGAAAGCAGGTATTCCTTATACACTTGAAGGTTTTGGTCTTGTATATAATGAAAACCTTGCAGATCCTTCAACACTTACATCTACAGATGCATTGAATTCTTTCTTAGAGAAAGCAAAAGCTGATGGTGTTAACGGTTTAGGATTTTCACAGGAAGATTATTTCCTTATTATGCATGTTCTTAACACACCTTTCGCTATTCAGGATGATCCTGATGCATACCTTGCAAAGGTTCTTGACGGTAGTGAGAGAATGATTGAAAATGATGCATTTGTTGAATTCGCATCATTCATGGAAGCAGTAAGAGCTAATTGTACAAATCCTGCTGATATCACATACGATAACAACTGTGGTGACTTTGCAACAGGTAAGACAGCAATGATTCATCAGGGTAACTGGTGCTACAGCATGTTTGCAGATTACGATGTTGATTTCAACATGGGTATTGCAGCACTTCCACTTTGCGGAAACAGTAAAGTAGCTGTATCAGTTCCTGCAGCTTGGTATATCAATGTAGATGCTACTGATGCTGAGAAGAATTCTGCTAAGGCATTCCTTGAGTGGCTTTACACATCAGAAACAGGTAAGAATTACCTTATGTCTGAATTCGGATTTGTTCCTGTAGTTGAAGGTATGACAAGTGAAACACTTGATCCTATTTCAGCTTCTGTAGCTGAAGCAGCTGCAAACGGTAATACAATTCCTTGGAATATGGCTAATTGGCCGGCAGGTATTTCATCATCACTTGCTCCTATCGTATTAGATTTCTATACATCTGATATGAGTGGTACAGAACTTGTAGACAAGCTTAACGATGCATTCGTAGAAGCTGCAAAATAATAAAAACTTAGGTTACGTTTAGAAAGAAGGTTTCTTATGAAGATAAAAAAGGGATGGTACGCATTATTCACAGCTCCACTGATGATCATATTTGCGGTAGTCGTTATTGTGCCGTTTATAATCGGTATTGGTCTTTCGTTTGTGGAGTGGGACGGACTTGCAAAACATGCAATGACTTTTGTTGGTTTTGATAATTACATAAAGGTATTTAGTGATGCTAGATTTATTCAATCGGCTGGTCGAACTACTGTATTTACTTTGGTAAGTGTACTTAGTGTTAATGTTTTGGGACTTATATTTGCTCTTTTGGTAACAACAAAACTTAAAACTGCCAATATTGCAAGAACGATGCTTTTTGTACCATACCTCATAGGAGGCCTTATCTTAGGTTATATTTGGAAGAGTGTTTTTTCTGAATTCTTCCTCTCCATTGACTGGGGCAACTGGCTTACAGATAAAAACAAAGCGATGGTTGCATTGGTTGTGGTTACTACCTGGCAGATGGCCGGATATGTGATGATTGTGTATATTACGGGAATCATGGCTATTCCTGATGATGTTTTAGAGGCGGCAAACGTAGATGGAGCAAGTTTCCTTCAAACGTTGTTTAGAGTTAAGTTCCCTCTGCTTATGCCGTCCTTCACAATCTGTTTGTTCCTTACTTTGTCTAACTGTTTTAAGATTTATGATGTAAATATTGCATTGACAGGAGCCGGACCGAATTATCAGTCGGAAATGTTTTCTTTGAATATTTACAATGAAATTTTTGAATTAAGTAATTTTGGATATGGACAAGCAAAAGCAATTATATTCTTTTTGATTATTGCAATTATTACAATGTTCCAGGTTAGAATAACAAAGAGCAAGGAGGTAGAAATGTAATGAAAAGTTCAAAAGGTTCAAAAATATTAGCGAATACTGCATTAATGGTTTTTTGCCTTCTGTATTTGTTCCCTATATATCTCATTTTGACAAACTCATTTAAGTCAAGATCTGAAATGTATGAGAGCATGGTAGCTCTTCCGTCAAAGATTACTTCGAAATATTATGCGAGTGCACTTTCAAAAATGAACTTTTCCGTATCTTTAAGAAACTCGATTATTCTTACGATTGTTTCAATTGCGATACTTGTTCTTCTTTGTTCAATGACAGCATGGATGTTTGTAAGAAGTAAGAATAAACTTTCAGGTGCGTTGTTTGGAATATTGGTTGCTACGATGCTTATTCCTTTTCAGACAATAATGATGCCTCTTATGCAGGAAATGAATTTTATCGGAAATCATTTCGGAATTAAAATGACAGATACTATACCGGGATTAATATTTATGTATGTAGGTTTCGGTGCAGGTATGGGAGTGTTCCTCTATCATGGATTTATAACCTCGATTCCGGTTTCACTGGAGGAGGCAGCGATTATAGATGGTTGTAACACAAGACAGGTATTTTTTGATATTGTGTTCCCTATGCTTAAACCTACAACAATGACAGTTATTATTCTTGATGTAATTTGGATATGGAATGACTACCTTTTGCCATCACTTACACTTAAGGCAAAAGCAAACAGAACCATACCGATTTCTACAGCGAAGTTTTTCGGACAATATACTATTAGCTGGAATGAAGCTATGGCAGCTCTTGTTGTAACGATTGTTCCTGTGGCAATTTTCTACCTTGCATGCCAGAAATATATTATTAAGGGTGTTGCTGCCGGAGCCGTTAAAGGTTAATTACAACGGTATGAAAATGTAAAAAGTATATTGTGATTTGAAGAGGAAATTAAATTGAAAAAGATTATTACTAAATCATATACGGAATTTAATGAAGACGAGAATTTCCTTAATGAAACCCTGTTCCATAATGCTAATGGATATATTGGCGTTCGCGGATCGCTTGATGAGGGTGTTCCAAACGGTGTTGATACGATGCGCGGAACATACATTAACGGATTTTATGATATTATTCCAATGAAACAGGCAGAAATGCTTTGTAATTTCGTGGATAAGAAAGAAACAATCTTAAATGTGGCTGATACGATGACTGTCAGCTGCATTGTAGATGGTGAGATATTTGATTTAAATTCAGGAAAAGTTTTAGAGCATACAAGAATTCTTGATATGGAAAAAGGTGTTACAAAACGTAGAGTTGTTTGGGAATCACCTTTGGGAAAACAGATTGAGATTAATGTCACAAGAATGACAAGTTTTAAATTGCTTTCGCTGTTTTCGATTGAATATAGTGTTAAAGCGCTTAATTTTGACGGAGATATAAGAATAATTTCTACGCACAATCCTGTAGTTACTAACTACTCGAATCCTAATGATCCAAGGCTTGCGGCAGAAAGTCTTAACAATCTTTTGTTGAAAGAATTTGAAGTTGATGGAGGATGCAGCGTTGCTGTTTCCGAAACCTCTGTGAGCAAGTTGAAGATGTGCTCTTTGGTACACAATTTCCTTACTGTAACAGGTGAAGGAAAAATCACTAAGGAGGAATTGGAAATTCTTGGTGACCAGGGAGTTTATACAGGGTGCTGCAGTATTAAAGGTCAATCTTCGGTAACGCTTACCAAACTTTGTCTTTTTTCGGATTCTGTCAGAACCCGCGATATTTTGGGAAAAGTAAGAAAAGATTTTGAACTGGTAAGACAGGTTGGTCTTAACTACTACTACAATGAGCAGGAAAAATATATGTCCGAATTCTGGACAAACTGCGAGATGGAAATTGATGGTGATGATGACATGAATAGTGCGGTGGCATTTAATATGTATGAATTGCTTCAGTCATCCGCCAAAGATGAATATGCATCAATTGCCGCAAAGGGTATGAGTGGTGAAGGTTATGAGGGTCATTATTTCTGGGATACAGAGACTTTTATTATGCCGTTTTTCACTCTTACAAATCCTGCACTTTCGAAGATGCTTTTAAGATATAGGTATACGACACTTGATAAAGCCAAAGAAAATGCTTTGCTTTTGGGTCATAAAAAGGGAGCGCTTTTTCCGTGGCGAACCATTACCGGTACTGAGTGTTCGGGATATTTTGTGTCGGGAAGTGCGGCATATCATATCAATGCGGATATTGCGTATGCATTCATTAATTACTATATAGCTACCGGCGATATTGATTTTATGTTGGAAGCAGGTTTTGAAGTATTGCTTGAAACTTCAAGATTGTGGTTGGATTTTGGTTACTTCAGACAAGACGGGAAATTCGTATTGAATGTTGTTACCGGTCCTGATGAATATACCTGTATGGTAAATAACAATTACTATACGAATGTGGCTGCAAAATACAATTTGAAATGGACTGTAAAAATTTATGAGCTGTTGAAAAATAAGGGGCTTATAAGGGACATTGAAAAGCGATTGGATATTTCGCCCGAGGAAATTGCAAGCTTTGATAAAGCAGCTGAATGTATGCTTCTACTTTATGATGATAAGCTTGGAATTAATCCGCAGGATGATTCGTTCCTTAGTAAACCGGTTTGGGATTTGTCCAAAACACCTAAGAAGGATTTTCCTTTGCTCTTAAATTATCATCCGTTGCATCTGTATCGTTATCAGGTATGTAAGCAGGCAGATACGGTATTGGCATATTTTATGTTTGAGGATCAGCAACCGAAGGAGGTTATGAAACGCAGTTACGAGTACTACGAGAAAATCACAACGCATGATTCGTCGCTTTCTACTTGTGTATTTTCTATTGTAGCATCAAGACTTGGTATGAAAGATAAGGGATACAGCTATTTTGGAGATTCTGCCAAACTTGATTTGATGAATACTCATAACAATTCAAAACATGGTATTCACACTGCCAATATGGGTGGATGCTATATGGCAATAGTTAATGGATTTGCTGGTTTGAGAATGCTTGAAGAGGGTGTATCGCTTGCTCCTTCTCTTCCTGATAAATGGAATGGTTTTCGTTTTAAATTTGTGTATAGGGAACGGCTTGTCAAAGTACAGATAAATAAGGATAAAGTCACTGTTTCTCTTGTGACGGGAGAACCTTTAACAATCAAAATTTATGATAAAGAATATGAATTGGCAGTAGATAAAACGATAGAAACAAAAATGGAGGATTAATCGTGATTACTTCAGTGATTTTTGATCTTGACGGAGTGTTGGTTTTTACAGATAAATATCATTATGTTGCATGGAAGAAAATAGCTGATGAGCTTGGTATATATTTTGATGAAGAAATCAATAACAGACTCAGAGGTGTAAGCAGAATGGATTCACTTGAAATAATTCTTGAAAATTATGAGGGTGATCCGCTGTCTGATGAAAAGAAACTGGAACTTGCTACAAGAAAGAATGAGTATTATAAGGAACTTCTTTCTGACATGACACCGGATGATGTGTCAGATTCTGTCAGGGATACTTTAGCGGAATTAAAACGTAGGGGATATTTGATTTCACTTGGTTCCTCGAGTAAAAATGCGAAATACATTTTGGAGAAGGTAAATCTTTTGGATGCATTTGACGCAATTTCGGACGGGAACAATATAGTTAACAGTAAACCAAATCCGGAAGTGTTCGTTAAGGCGGCAAATTTCTTGAATCAGCCGTGTAACAGATGTCTGGTTGTGGAAGATGCCGAAGCAGGAATTAATGCAGCCAAGGCGGCCGGTATGGCAACGGTAGCAATTGGTGAGGCAGCACTTGAACACATTGCAACTAAAGATATCAGCGATTTTTCGGAACTTTTGGATGTACTTCTTTAAATTTGCTAAAGATTTGAAATGCAGTTATTCTTCTTTTGCAGTATGTATTGACATATTGATGTGATAGTGCTATCTTCGTTTACATAAGCGTAACGGTGGAGATTGCTATGAAGAGAATCAATTTGTATGCAAATGAATATTATTACTATTATTACTTTATTGATAGATGTGGTAAGGTTGGTTTGTGATGCATTGATTCTTATTTAGGAGTTTTGTTATTTGAATGCGATACAGATTAACCTGTGTCGCATTTTTTACGTTACTAAAGAGATGAGCCAGCAATTATGAAACAGAAGAAAGAGGTGTATTAAATGATTATTGTATTGAAACCGGAAGCAGACAAGGAAAAACAGGAGCAATTAATTGATTGGTTGAAAATGAGAGGGTTAGATGTACATATTTCCAATGGGAAATATCAGACAGTGCTTGGACTTATCGGAGATACGGGAAGTGTCGATGTTGATTTGATAGACAGTCTTGAAATAGTAGATTCTGTTAAGAAGGTATCGGAAACTTTCAAATGTTGTAACAGGAAATTTCATCCGGAGGATACAATTGTGAATATAGGGAATGTGAAGGTTGGCGCAGGAAACTTCTGTATGATTGCGGGACCCTGTTCTGTTGAATCAGAGGAACAGATTGTGGCTGTTGCGAAGGAAGTAAAGAAAGCAGGCGCAGATATTCTAAGAGGCGGGGCTTTTAAACCGAGAACTTCGCCTTATGATTTTCAGGGACTAAAGGCTGAAGGGCTTGAACTCCTTAAAATTGCAAGAAAAGAAACCGGACTTCCGATTGTCTCGGAAATAATGAGTGTTTCGGATTTGCCACTCTTTGAGGATGTTGATGTTTTGCAGGTTGGCGCAAGAAATATGCAGAATTTTGATTTGCTTAAGGAACTCGGAACAATGGGTAAGCCGATTCTTCTGAAACGTGGTCTGGCTAATACATTAAAAGAACTTTTGATGAGTGCCGAATATATTATGGCAAGCGGTAATGAGAAGGTTATTCTTTGCGAGCGCGGTATCAGAACATACAACGATTATCTTAGAAATACGCTGGATCTTTCCGCAGTGCCGATGCTTCATGAGTTGTCACATCTCCCGGTTATTGTTGACCCTTCGCATGCAACGGGAATAGCAAGAATGGTTTCGCCGATGGCACTTGCGGCGGTAGCCTGCGGAAGTGACGGCTTGATTATTGAAGTTCATAACGATCCTCCACATGCCTTATGCGATGGTGCGCAGTCACTTCGTCCGGAAGAATATGCGGCACTTGCAAAGAAGGTTAAAGCTGTCAGGGAGGTTGTATCATGTTAGTTGGAATTGTCGGACTTGGATTAATCGGTGGTTCTTTTGCAAAGGCGTATACAAAAGTAGGTCATAAGGTGCTTGCATATGATACAGACGATGCAGTGTTTCAGTTTGCTGTAATGTCGGATATTGTCGAGGGAAAGCTTGAAAAGGAAGAAATTGGAAAATGCGATTTGATTTTGATATGTACTTATGTTGGCGCAGCTGTAAAGTATCTTGAAGAAAACGGACAATATTTCGGAAAACACCCTGTTGTTATTGATTGCTGCGGAATTAAACGTGTTGTTGTGGAAAAGGGAATGGAGCTTGCGAAAAAATATGATTTTACTTATGTCGGAGGACATCCGATGGCAGGTACGCAGTTCTCGGGAATTAAATATTCCAGAGATGATATGTATGTAGGCGCACCGATGGTGATTGTTCCGCCGGACAGTAATGATATCGTACTTCTTGACAGAATTAAGAAGATGCTTTTGCCGGTGGGGTTTGCGGGAATCACGGTTACTTCTGCTGATAAGCATGATGAGATGATAGCATACACTTCACAACTTGCACATGTTGTTTCAAATGCATATATTAAGAGCCCGATTGTCAGAGAGCATAACGGAATGAGTGCGGGAAGCTACAGAGATATGACGAGGGTTGCGTGGTTAAACCCTGCTATGTGGACGGAGCTTTGTATGGAAAACAGTGATAATCTGGTTAAAGAGCTTGGTGTTTTTATGAATAATATGATGAAGTATAAAGTTGCTTTGGAAAATAAAGATTACAGTATGCTGGAAGAGTTGTTCCTTGAAGGGAAACTGATTAAGGAGGAGGTAGATTCCAAGTGATTTACCGGGTAAGTGCAGGGGTTAGAAGCGGTGAAGTGAATATTCCGGCATCCAAATCTTACGCTCACAGACAACTCATTTGTGCG
This sequence comes from Lachnospiraceae bacterium, assembly GCA_045617445.1. GTDB lineage: Bacteria > Bacillota > Clostridia > Lachnospirales > Lachnospiraceae > UBA2868. The sequence continues at coordinate 10,705 of JAZLIP010000043.1, forward strand.
GCACTTTCGAAACATAAATCGATTGTGAAGTGTGACGGTATATCGGAAGATATTCGTGCAACGCTAAATTGCCTTCAGGGGATGGGAGCGATAATAAATATTGATGGCGAAAATATTGAGATTGAACCGATTTGGAATAAATTAAAAGGTGTAGCCAAGATGCCTTGTAATGAGAGTGGCTCAACCCTTAGATTTTTGATTTCCGTAGTGGCGGCTTTGCCGGTTGATGCACAAATTGTAATGGCGGAAGGACTCGCAGGACGACCTATTGAAGAACTGGTTAAAGTACTTAGGTTACATGGAGTAGAAGTGGTGCAAAAAGGAACGGAACTTTTGGTTTATGGAACATTGCAACCCGGTGAATATCGTATACGTGGGGATATATCTTCGCAGTATATTTCCGGTCTTCTTATGGCATTGCCTTTACTTGAAGGGACAAGCAGACTTGTTATTGAAGGTGCCATTGAATCTAAGGATTATATTTCAATTACTGAAGCCGTGCTTATAAATTCAGGTATACGTTTTGAAAAGACGGGGAATGAATATATTATTCCGGGTAATCAGGAATATTGCGTAGAACAGGTTCAAACAGTGGAACAAGACTGGTCAAATGCGGCGTTTTTTCTTTGTATGGGTGCTTTGTCGGATAAAGGAATTAAAGTATGCGAAATGCCAATGGATTCTGCTCAGGGCGACAGAAAAATATTGGATATTCTTAAAGCTTTCGGAGCGAAGGTGGAAAATGAAGATAAGGCATTGTATGTGAAGAAGGGAAAGCTTATCGGACAAACAATTGATGCGGCGTTGATTCCTGATTTGGTTCCGACTATTGCGGCTGTGGCGGCAGTGTCTGATGGGAAGACAGAGATTGTTAATGCCGGTAGATTGAGAATTAAGGAATCGGATAGGCTTATGACGACTACTAATATGTTGAAAGCATTAGGTGCGGATATAGAGGAATTGGAGGATGGTCTTGTGATTGCTGGAAGGGAAAGATTGCAAGGCGGTGAAATTGATGCTGCAAATGACCATCGGATTGCTATGGCGGCAGCAGTTGCTGCATGTGGATGCAGTGGCGAGGTAATTGTCAAAGGTGCGGAATGTGTCAGAAAATCATATCCTGATTTCTGGAATCATCTTGAAAAACTAGAGGTGGCAAATGGGTAATAGTTACGGAGAAAATATAAAGCTTACAATTTTTGGACAATCGCATTCGGAGGCTATTGGAATGACGATTGAGGGAATTCCTGCAGGAAGTGAAATAAATCAGAAAGAACTTAATACCTTTTTGCAGAGACGTGCACCGGGCAGAAATGATTACTCGACCCCGAGAAAGGAAGAGGATGTGCCGGATTTCGTTTGCGGGTTTAAGACAATTGCCGATGAATCAGAAGAAAAGTTAGTAAGTTGCGGAACCCCGATTACCGCGATTATTAAGAATACCAATACAAGATCCTCGGATTATTCGGAATTGGCAAGAATTCCAAGACCGGGGCATGCTGACTATACTGCCGGTGTGAAATATGAAGGAAATCAGGATTATGCGGGCGGAGGACATTTCTCGGGAAGGCTTACAGCTCCGTTGTGTGTTGCCGGTGGAATATGTAAGCAACTTCTTGAAAAAGAGGGAATAGAAATTATTTCAAGGATTGCCTCAATTGGTGATATTTGTGATGAGGGTGAACTTGTTGCTTCGACGGCTGATAAAGAAGTTCCTACGGTTAATGATATGTGTGGCAGGAAAATGGTAGATAGAATCCTGGAAGCAAAATCTGTGGGCGATTCGGTAGGCGGAATTGTGGAATGTGCTGTTTTGGGGTTGCCGGTCGGACTTGGAAGTCACATGTTTGGTGGCATGGAAAATAGAATATCACAGGCTGTATTTGGAATACCGGCTGTTAAGGGCATTGAATTTGGTGCGGGATTTGAAGTTGCGAGAATGCTTGGGAGTGAAAATAATGATGCTTTCTAT
>JAZLIP010000044.1:0-6808 GCA_045617445.1 Lachnospiraceae bacterium
TCATTATTTAGAATAACACTTGCTATTGGTTGCTTATAAAACGCCCTGTTTTCGATAGAAGAAATACCGTTTGGTATAAAAACCTTATCATTCGAAGAATAGTTATGTTTTGAAAGGCAATTACCGATTATATCAAATTCGTCACTTGAAGCAGTGTCATTATAGTAGGTAATATAATCTTCTGTTTCGGCATCTGCCAAACTAAAGCCTTTAACCTCTGTTGACTTATCAAGCATTATAAAGGTTTTGCCACCAACAATTTTGCCGGATGCAATTTCACCATTGCTTTTATTCTCCGAATAATCTTTCGTATCATAAGATGTATAAGGCATATCAAGATAGTATTTAGTATCATTTTGCGAACCCTTAACAAAAATATTGTAATCCGAATTTGAAGAAACTACCGCAGGATTTGAATTCATATATTCTTCAAAGCTCTCATCTTCCGAATTATCCGAAACTTTTTCACGAATATCATTTGCATCATAGTAATTAATTGATACATCCAAAGTCAAATCAAAAGCATGTTCATCAATATATCCTACCGAATCCGGAATAGAAACACTTTCCAAATTATAGCAATCAGCGAAACTGTATGCCATAAGGGATTCAACATCATAGGGAACAATTACATTCTTTAAAGAAATACAATTAGCAAAAGCATATTCCGGAATTTCCTTTAATTTAGAGGATAACGAAACATCCGAAAGTTGATTTGCACCAAAAAAACAATATTCATCAATTTTATTAATTGTTTTTGGCATAGAATAAGTTGATTTGGTACGTCCCGCCAAATATTGAAGTATTTCTGTTCCATCCTTGCTGTAAAGTACGCCATCATAACATACATAATTTGCATTATCAGGTGAAATCGAAATTGCAGTCAGTTTATCACACGCCGCAAATGCAGCCGAACCTATATTAACACATTTAACCGGAATATTGACTTTACTCAATTCAGAACAACCCGAAAAAGCGCTAGAGCCAATCGACTTAACGCTTTCCGGAATAACTACTTGTTTTAAGCTTGTGCAATTCTCAAATGCCGCAAAATCAATTTGTTTAACTGAATTCGGTATTGTCACTTTAACAATATTTTTATTTCCGGAGAAAGCATCTTTACCAATTACTTCTGTTGTATTTGGAAGGGTTACATTTGCACTCTCCCCGTTATATTTCACTAAAGTTGAACCGTCAAATGAAAAATCACCAACATCCGTAGCAGCAAATGAAGAATCTGCAGGTGATATCAAAATTAATATTGCGGTAATACAGAGTAAAATTGAAATAATTTTTCGTATTCTTCTAAACATAAGCATCCTATAAATCAAAGATTCATTCACGAATCTTTAAGCTTTTGCGAGCGATGGTTCATTATCTTTCTTTAAGAACAAAAATAATGCAGCAGCAATCAAACCTATACACAGGAACCACTTAGGGTGAAGCATATCACCGGTTTTTGGTGATGAATCAAGTGTTCCGTCAGCAGTCAAATTAGCAGTATCAACGTAAATAACATGTGATCCAAATGCATCTGTCGTAAAAGTCATGCACGGTACAGAATTAATAACAGTAAACTTAGGTGTGAGTTTCTTAAGTGTTCCACCTTCAGTATATGCAATTTTCACATTTCCACCGTAAATAGCCAAATCATCAGGTAATGGAATTGTAATGCTTACGGTAACGCCTTTCGGAATGACTGTTATTTTCTGCGTACCGTCGGAATTATAAAGACTTATATCTACCGGCAAATATTTAATGTTATTAAGCCCCGGAAACGCACCGTTTAATGCTTTCTGACCATTTGAATCAGCTTCGGGGGTATTTGAAATCTTGACAACATAATTGTCAGATGAACCATTAACCGTTGCTGACATTTTACCAACGTCAGTGATACCATTCGTTGTTGATATTACTGATGTTTTACCGTTGTTTTTACTTGGTGTAGTATTTGCAGGTCTTGATACATTTTGCCCGTTACCGGTCGGTGTCACATTTTGAACAGTATTACCATAAGGCTTAACAGCTCCGTCAATTACGATAGGAACTGTAGATGAATACATCGTCGAAGAATTCGATGAACTCGAGGATGAACTTGATGAACTTGAAGAACTCGACGATGATCCGCTTCCGCTGGCTGTTGAACCTTTACCTGTTGATGAACCTGACGTACTTGAACTTGAGGACGAACTTGAGGACGAACTCGAATCAGAGCTTGATGACATAACATACTGAGCGACACAGGTAACAGCCTTGGTAACGTTTTTGTAATCAGGACTGTAACCTTTAAACACATAACCTTCCCTTATAGGATCCGGTTCAGGAGGAGTTGCATCCATCCCTGAATTTACCCACTCGGTCTTAAGAACACTTCCGTCATAATCAGTAAATGTAACCAAATATCTATCATTTAACGGTATAAATTCATAACCATGTTCTTTCGCATAACGTTTAACGGTTGAATCAACATAGCTGTACAAGGTTGGAGACTGTTTATCAAAAGCCTGATCACTTGTGTATACTTCTATTCCCGGAATATATACTTCGATTCTGTCATCTGCACCAACAAACGCGCCACTTTCAATATTATTAACTGCATCAGGAAGTCTTACTTCTCTTAATTTAGAACATCCGTAGAAGCAATTCTCCGGTATGTTTTTCAAATCCGTTGCCGAAGACAAATCAACTCTGGTAACATAACTGCAATTCTTAAAGGCACTTGGAGAAATCTTGTCAATCGAAGAAATCGCAGGATCGGTAGTGGCATTAATAACAGAATTCTCTATCGGAGAAATGTTACCTCTTCCCGGCAACACTTCTTCCAAGGTAACATCAGTTCCGTCGTAACTGTATACAATTCCGTTTTCGCACCAATAATATGGATCTTCCGGAGTGGCTTTATCATAATTACCTTCCGCATTAAAGGCCACATTACTTAATGATTCACAATCAGAAAACGGCATTGTTCCTATGTTATTGATATCTTTGTTGAAGAATACACCTGATAGATATTTATCTTCAGCAAAGATACCTTCTTCATCAGGTAATTCACTTACATTTAATGTTATTGTATGTACACCATCTTCTATTCCGTTAACAGTACCATAGATTTTCTGCATATATTCTGCAGTCGGATCCATTGTATTAACTGTTTCGTCAAGATACTCAATGCCATCAGGTACAACAATATTCTGTACCTTTGATACTATGTTTCTTTCCGTGGTTTGAATTTCTACGCCATTCAAATAATCGCTGATAATATCTTTAATATAGACACTGTTACCTGCATCATCGGTTCCAACCATTGTTTCAAGCGTCGGATATGTAAGCAAGGTAGTACCAATTTTACCCTTTTTATCATCCTTATTGTATTTACACGAAATATTATCAGGATTACCGCTAATATATGTAATGTAACTGTTGTATTTTGTACTAACCGTATTATCGGTTCCGTCAAGATTAAGTGCAAATCTGTACGGAACATAATTCGTATCCATATTTCCTTTCATAACAAGATAGTAGCTGTCTGCACCAAGTTCATTAAGACCGGCATTTCTTAAGGCTGCATCTGTAAAGGAATTCTGATTATTTGTTTTAAATGCATCCTTTCCGATTGACGAAACATTAACATCATAAATAATATCCGAATTATATGCATCATTCCTTAAATCCACTTCCAAAAGACTTGGACAATTGTAAAAGCATCTGTCACCGATTGATGTAGGATTACCTTCCGACTCCTGGCTGAAACGCACATACTTAAGATTCTTATTCTCTGAAAAAGCATCATTGCCAATAGTAACTCCGTTAGTGTTAATAAATGCTTTAGTAAGATTCTCAAGTCCCGAAAAAGCACTTGCACCAATTTCAGTTACAGTAACCGGAATTGTAATTTCTTTGAGCTTACCGGCATATTCCGATGAATTATCGTAACAATTAGGTGCAATTTTATCAATTGAAGAATCACCTATTACAGAAGGAATCACAAGCGTATCCACTGCATTTTCCGTTGCAACAATTCCTTTTATTGTACTCGCGGTAAAATGGAAATCATATCCGCCAAGTTCCAGTTCATACACGTAATTTCCGTCATCACCCAAGTATTTATAAGTATTCGAATATTCTTTGGAGTATAAATGACAATCAGTTTCATTTGAACTTTCGGGATAAGGATTCTCGCCCCATATTACAAAACTGTCGGAAACTGTTGTAATTGCTCCCGGATGCTCTTTTCGTGCATAGTCAAGTGTAGAATTCGTAATAAATTGCCATGGATTAGCAGTAACATGCTTTGTCGGAATTCTAAGCGTTTGAAGATTGTTGCACAAGAAAAACGTCATTTCACCTAAAGTCACAGGCTTACTCAATCCATAAGAAGATGGCAATTCGACCTGTGTAATATTTGAACATCCTGCAAACAAGCCTTCAAAAGTATTATCATTCGAACCGCTCTTATCAACACTGTTAAGCTTTCCGTACATACTCATATTTCTAAGAGATGTGCAATTGGCAAACAAATAATGACCGACATCAACAGCAATGCTTCCTCCGCTGTTTTCGAATTCTCTGAATAATCCCTGTTTTATATCAAGTGAATCATCCAGATTATAGCAACCGTAAAATGCTGCAGCACCGATTTTTTCAATAGAAATCGGAAGTACAATATTAGAAAAAGCACAACCGGCAAAAGCTCCGTCTCCAATCGTTCGCAGTGAAGCACAGTCCTGAATATTGATATTTTTAAGTGCCGGACAATTTGCAAAACATTTACGACCAATCCTTGCTATTCTTTTACCAAGCGTAACTGTTTGAAGTGCACGACATCCCTCAAAAGCACTGTTTCCAATAAGATTAAGGTTTTCGGGAATATTTACAGTATTGTAAGCAATTGTATCAGTATCGGAATCTGCTGAAAATGCTCTATCGCAAATACAATCAATGCCCTTTTTCTCAAAACACAAATTATTTATTTCGGTAGCGGCTCCATCAACGCCAAAATGACCTTTCCAATCCGAAGCCTCGGGATCGGAATTGACTTTCACCCACTCGGCCTGTTCTTCGTCAGTATTATCGTATGCGATTTTTTCTTTAATGAGTTTAAGAATATTGTAGGTTATTCCGTTAACAGTATTCTCAACATATTCTTCCGTTACATAGTAAACTTTACCATCGGGTGAATTCTCATAGTAAGTTACTCGCGGATGATCGGGCGAATTGTAACAAACATCCTGAGACAAATCCAAAGTTGTAGAATTGTAACCAAATCCGTTTTTCATTCCGACATACTTAACAAGTGCCGAAAGTGTTGAATCACCATTCTTGTATTCCCCCAATTTAAAAATCGGAGTGACTTTATCGGTATACCCTTTTGTGTTAATCATATAATATGAATGTGTTGCACCTTTATAGTCTTTGACTTCAACACGATCAACCATTACCGGAAACGCAAGAAGACAATCGGCATCAGGAGTTGATGATACAATTGAAGTATCTGCTTCATTTATAAAACCATGTTCATTAATGATTGCATCCAAATCCGGAACGCTGCTTGTCGTTGCAGGATCAACCCATGCTTCTGTTTTATTTACAGGAATCATTGCCACAATTAACGCTGAAGCAAGCAATAAAGCTCCCACGGTTCGTCTTGCACGTTTTTTGAATTTGATTTTCCCTTTTTTCTTTTTGGTAGCCATAATAAATCCTTTCATCTAATTGATTTTCTTGGCAACAACAACAAATCTCTGCTGATCCCCGGAATAATCACATGTAGATAGAGTAATAAGTTCATCACCATAACCCGAACTGACGCCGGTGTCATACATACTCATCTTTGCCATTTCATTCATATTGGATTGATATTCTTCCGCTGAATTCGCATCAATAAACTGATAGTATTTGAAAGCAACTTCACTTTCTTCACGAATAACATCGTTAAACACATACATAACCTGATAATTTCCGCTTTCATAAAGAGAATCAAATCTGATTATCTTGTGTTTTTCGTAGTAATCTTTCTGCTTATAATTATCTAAACTTCCAAACATTTTCCCCGATTTCATGTTGTGACCATAAATTATCAGGTTGTCACTTCGCGGCCAAATCGAGCAGGAACTGTCCAAAAAAATAGAACCGTTGTTATCCTTTTCCTGTTCAAAATTGTGATCAAGGTAATATTCCTCATTCGTTGATTGCATTACCGGATAATCAATTTGAGTATCTTCAATAGAAATCCACCCGACAACACTTTTATTCTTAACATATACTGTAGCAAACTCCTCCAACATATCAGGAGTTTCCAAATCTTTGTTTAAATGTACTGTCACAGGAGGTTTTGAAGACAAGTCGTTAGAATCCTTTTCTCTCAAATTTGATAACCTATCGAAATCCGAAGTTGAGTTGTTGGACATGAAACAATATACTGCAAAATAACCAAGACATGACAACGCTGCCAAACCGCACAAAAAGCGCAGAAACCTTCGTATTTTATCTTTTCCGGTCTTTCTTTTCATTATCTGCAAACCCTTATCTTTATTCCCCACTAAACCAACATGTATCGTTACTGTTCCGGAACTGAACAACAGTAACAAGCAAAAACGCATGCGTGGTTACCTTCGGTAATGCATTTTGCTATCGAACCATGTCCTTTACAGCACAAACAGCAATTATTCCCGCCTACCACTAAATAGTAACCGTGTATCAATTTAACAAAACAACTATACGTATTTTGTCAAATTACACTCTGTTTAATTTTACTATATCTTGTGGAAAATTCAAGGGCAAACCACAAAAAAAGAAAAACACCCAATAA
>JAZLIP010000045.1:0-16119 GCA_045617445.1 Lachnospiraceae bacterium
AAGCGTACTGTTTTCGTACCCACCGTCAATGTCTTTTCCAATTCCCTTCTCAAGCAATGTCTGCTTAAGAACTGCCCCCGGAGATGAAATAAGCGCATATTCAAGAATTTGAAACGCAATATAGTATTCTCGGTTAAGAATCGTGTCCGTTACAAAAGCACACGAAAGATACGTATTATCTTTCTCTTCTTCGCCCGTAGTAATTGAATATTCATCAAATATTTCCTTCACGGAATCAAACGGTTTCTGTAATCCTATCGTCGTATCAATATTTATTTCCGAGAAATTCGAAAGATATTCCTTATCAATAAATTCCAGTTTCTCAACCATATCCATGTTTCCATATAGGAAAATATAGCTGTTGCTCGGATGATAATAGGTGTTATGATATTCAAGAAAATCCTCATATTTAAGGGTGGGAATAATCTCCGGATCTCCGCCCGATTCATTTGAATAAACACTTTCCGTAAACAATGCATTAAGCATCTTCCTATCAAGAACATCCTCTGCCGAAGAAAAAACACCTTTCATTTCGTTATAAACAACACCATTTATTGTAAGTGGTGAATCAACATCTTCTATTTCGTAATGCCACCCCTCCTGTTTAAAAATAACCTCTCTTGAATGAATATTCGGATAAAATACCGCATCAAGATATACATTCATCAAATTCTGAAAATCCTTATCATTACAACTTGCCACCGGATAAACAGTTTTATCGGGATATGTCATTGCATTTAAGAAAGTATTAAGAGATCCCTTCGCAAGTTCTACAAACGGATCCTTTGCCGGATACTTTTTGGAACCGCAAAGAACCGAATGTTCCATTATATGTTGCATTCCCGTACTGTCCTTAGGTGGTGTCCTAAAGCCTATGTAGAAGACCTTGTTTTCATCATCATTTATCATCAAACTAATTCTTGCACCTGTTTTCTTGTGTTTCAAAAGAATACCCTTTGATTTTAATGTTTTCATTTCCTGTTCACTAATTATCTCATACGCCTGTAATTTTCTAATATCATCAGCAACCATATGTTATTTCTCCTTCAAACTTCAAATCGTATCAATCGCCTCTATATAATTACTCTTATTTCCCGCAAGAAGTAACGTTTCAATTACGAATTCTTCTTCCAAATCAAATTCCTTAGCCAATTCACTAACCGACACTTTTCTTCCCAAATTATCACTCAATTCCTTAGCCTTATCCTCAACTTCATTTGCGCGTTCCACAATCTTAACATCCCAATCATCTTTGCTTAAATTTTCAAGGCACAAAGCCTCCATCGAATCCATAATCATTTTAACTATAAATTCTTCAATTTCGGCAGCACTTTCACAACAATCAAGCATTTTAATTCCAAGCATGATTCCGACATTTCCTTCACCTATCAAGTCTTCAATCATCACACCCTGATCACTATACAATCTTGCAATATCAACCACCTCTCTAAGATAAAGATTCGGGATAATATCTTCTGCCAGATTCCGGTTTGTAATTACCTTTTCCAACGCTTCCGCACGTTCTTCCTTTGATAATTTCGGAATACATTCAAGCTCCTCAAGATACATATTGAGAAATTTATCATTTTCGGGGTTTGATTTTCCGGGTAATACTGCTTCGGAATTTTTATTTGATGCCGCCGCAAGTTCATCTTTCGATTCATATAGTTTAACATTTTGATCTTCAAGATACTTGTAGATAAATTCAAACTGCTCCTTCGAAACATCAAGAGGAAGGAACTTCTCATGTACCTGTTCCTTCGAAATCATCTCATTCTGACTTTTCGCCAAAGCACGTATCTGTATTATTGATTTCTTAAACTGCTGTTCGTCCATAAATATCCTTTCCTTAAAGTTATTTACTGTTACCATTCAGTGTCTGAACACTAACTATTTACTGTATATGAGTATGCGTAAACAAATGATCCTGACAATATTCATAGTTTCCGTTACATTTCGAGCAGAACCTGAAGCTTAATTCCTCATTATCCTTCTCGGTTCTTCCGCATATTGCGCATTTGTGCTTCGTGATTTGACTGTTCACAGGTCTTTGTACCTTAACCTGCCTATCCCTAAACTGCGTTTTCCCGCGACTCCCTTTCTTGTAATCGTTGCAGTAGAAAAGAATAAAATTAAGCATTGATGCCAAAACAACGACCGGCAAAACAAATCTCATGATTCCCGTATTTTTCACAAGAGAAGCAAAAACCTCATAAAGCATAATTGCAATATCAAAATATGCAAGCCACTTCATTTTAACCGGCAGAAGGAACATAAGCATTACCTGAATATCCTGATATAAAAATGCCAACGCAAGGAAAAAAGTAAGATTAATGTAGTACGTAGACACATAGGCACTGATAAACATTCCGAGTACTTCTTTCTCGGCACCATAGCCAAACGGATATATGCACAATATATAAAAAATCATCACTATTACAACCGTAAAGAAAACGCCTGCAAAGAAATAGAAATTATACTTAAAAGTTCCCCAGGTTCTTTCAAGAGAATTTCCGACCCAATAGTAGAAAAACAACATAATAAAAGTAAAAATACTCAAATCCTCCGGCGGAATAATCAGCCATGTTACTATTCGCCATATTTGTCCGTGCATGATTTTATACGGATCAAATGTAAAAACATTCAAGATACCAAAGCCAAACAAAGCACCAAGCAACTGAAGAACATATCCGATGCAATACCCAAACAAAATGTATTTTGTTAAATTCGAAATGGCATATTTGCCATATTTTCTTTCCATTTTTGCCAAAAAAAAGTTCATTTTTATTTTCTCACCATTCCTTCCTTGTTTTATAAATTCAGAACTTGGAAATCACAATTCTAAAAATACAGTTTAACATTTGTACTTAAAAAAGTAAACAAACCATTCATTGATGTTTTTACAGTTTTGTAGTACAATTCTGCTTATGTGTTGCTTCGACATGTGCATCTTAAATAAGTAGGAATTCCGATACTTGATTTTTCTTTCCGAATGTACCCGATGCGTATGTCATAAACAATTAACAATATACAATTTACATAAGTAAAGGTTTGGAGATTATATGTTAAACAAAGATTTATACACTCTAGGAATTGATATTGGTTCAACAACTGTCAAAGTTGCTCTGCTAAATAGTGATTGCGAAATTCTCTTCTCTGATTACAAAAGACACTATGCAAATATCCGAGAAACTATACAATCCTTAATTCACAGTGCTCTTGTGGAATGTTCCGACCTTGACGTACATCCGATGATTACGGGTTCGGGCGGATTAACATTGGCAAATCATCTCAACATTCCATTTGTACAGGAAGTAATTGCCGTATCAACCGCCCTTCGCAAATATAATGAGCAGGTTGATGTTGCAATTGAGCTTGGGGGTGAGGACGCCAAAATCATTTATTTCGAAGACGGAAATGTTGAACAGCGAATGAACGGAATATGTGCCGGTGGTACAGGTTCTTTTATCGACCAGATGGCCTCTCTTCTTCAAACAGACGCAGCCGGTCTTAATGATTACGCCAAAGATTACAAATCGCTCTATACCATAGCGGCAAGATGCGGTGTTTTTGCCAAATCCGATATTCAGCCATTAATCAATGACGGTGCTACCAAAGAAGATTTGGCGGCCTCTATTTTTCAGGCAGTTGTAAATCAGACAATATCAGGTCTTGCCTGCGGCAAACCCATTCGTGGTCACGTAGCTTTTCTTGGTGGTCCTCTGCACTTTTTATCTGAACTCAAGGCAGCCTTCATAAGAACGCTTAATCTTGACAGAGAACATACAATTGCACCGGATAATTCCCACTTATTTGCAGCCATAGGTTCAGCACTTAACTACAAGCCCGGTAATCACGTTCTGCTCTCCGAGCTTGACAGCAAGCTTAATTCCGACATTCATATGGAATTTGAAGTAGCACGTATGGAACCTCTGTTTAAGAATCATTCCGAATATGATGATTTCTGCAACCGACATTCAGGAAACCATGTCGGCAAATCAGAATTAAGCAAATATAAAGGTAATTGCTTTTTGGGCATTGATGCCGGATCGACAACAACCAAGGCCGCACTCATTTCCGAAAACGGTAAATTGCTTTACTCCTTCTACAGTAACAACAACGGAAATCCGCTTGCAACCACACTGCGTGCAATCAAAGACATTTATTCCAATTTGCCGGATGGTGCCAAAATAGTTCATTCCTGTTCAACAGGTTACGGTGAAGCACTGATTAAAGCAGCGCTTATGCTTGATGAAGGTGAAGTTGAAACCGTTGCACACTATTATGCCGCCGCATTTTTCGAGCCGGACGTAGACTGCATCCTTGACATCGGCGGTCAGGACATGAAATGTATCAAAATCAAAAACAAAACTGTAGACTCCGTTCAATTGAACGAAGCCTGTTCTTCAGGTTGCGGTTCTTTCATAGAAACCTTTGCCAAATCGCTTAATTACTCCGTAATTGATTTTGCCAAAGAAGCATTATTTGCCAAACACCCTATCGATCTTGGAACGCGCTGTACAGTATTTATGAATTCCAAAGTCAAACAGGCGCAAAAGGAAGGCGCTTCCGTTGCTGATATTTCTGCCGGTCTTGCATATTCCGTAATAAAAAATGCTCTTTTCAAAGTCATCAAAGTTGCAGACGCCAAATCCCTTGGTAAGAAAATTGTCGTTCAGGGCGGAACTTTCTACAACGATGCCGTACTTAGAAGCTTTGAAAAAATTTCCGGTGCAAATGTCATAAGACCGGATATCGCCGGCATAATGGGAGCTTTTGGTGCTGCACTCATTGCCAAAGAGCGCTACGAAGACAGCAAGACTACCTCAATGCTTTCAATTGATGAAATAAATGCTCTTACATTCAGCACTTCAATGGCTAAATGTAATGGTTGTACAAACAACTGCCGCCTTACCATAAACAAATTCTCCGGTGGGCGACAATACATATCCGGAAACAGATGTGAACACGGTAGCGGCAAAGCCAAAAGCAAGAACAATCTTCCAAATTTGTTTGAATATAAAGAGCATAGAATATTTGATTATACCCCATTATCCGAAGAAGAGGCAATTAACGGAACCGTAGGCATTCCGCGTGTTCTTAATATGTACGAAAATTATCCCTTCTGGTTCACGTTCTTTACGAGCCTTAAATATAGGGTTATTTTGTCACCGCGTTCTTCTCACAGCATTTACGAGATGGGAATTGAATCTATTCCAAGTGAGTCGGAATGTTATCCCGCTAAGCTTGTACACGGACACGTAAAGTGGTTAATACAGGAAGGTATCAAATATATATTCTACCCGGCACTATTCTACGAACGAATTGAATACGACGATGCGCCAAACCACTACAACTGCCCTATTGTCACTTCCTACAGTGAGAACATCAAGAATAACATGGATGAGATAATTCATGGTGAAATCAAATTTGAGAATCCGTTTCTTTCTTTTGAAAGTTTAAAAATTGTTACAGATGAGCTTGTAAAAGTGTTCGCTAAACACAACAAAGCAGATGTGGTAAACGCTGCCGAACTTGCTTGGCTTGAAATGCAAAAAGCAAGAAATGATATGAAAGCCAAAGGTGAAGAGGTAATTAATTATTTGAATGAGAATCACCTTCATGGCATCGTTCTTGCCGGACGTCCTTACCATATTGATCCGGAAATCAATCATGGCATTCCCGAAATGATTAATTCCTACGGACTTGCCGTTTTAACAGAGGATTCAATTTCTCATCTTGCACCCGTTGAACGTCCGTTAATCGTTTCTGACCAGTGGACTTACCATTCAAGACTCTACGCAGCGGCAAATTATGTCAAGAAATGTGAAAACCTTGATTTGGTACAGCTTAATTCCTTTGGGTGCGGACTTGATGCCGTCACGACAGATGCAGTTAATGATATATTGACTCAGTCGGGCAAGATTTATACCTGTCTTAAAATTGATGAAGTAAACAATCTCGGTGCAGCAAGAATCAGAATCCGTTCATTACTTTGCGCAATCAAAATCAAGCAAAAACACAAGGAAGTTCGGACTCTTGCTTCAACAGCCTACGACCGTGCGATTTTTACTGAAGATATGCGGAAGAATTACACAATTTTATGTCCGGATATGTCGCCTATACATTTAAATATTATGGAACAGGCATTTAACTCTCTTGGATATAATTTGATTATTCCCGATAATTCAAACAAGGAAGCGATAGATGTAGGCCTTAAATATGTTAACAACGATGCATGCTACCCATCTCTCATTGTCGTCGGTCAGTTGATGGAAGCACTTCTGTCCGGCAAATATGACACCGACAATCTGGCACTAATCATGACACAGACAGGCGGTGGATGCCGTGCAACAAACTATGTCGGTTTCATACGAAGAGCACTTGACAAAGCAGGATATCACCATATCCCTGTTATTTCACTTAATTTGTTAAGTTTGGAAAAGAACCCGGGATTTGATATTAATATAAAGCTCTTAAAACGACTTGCATATGGCGCGATATTCGGAGACATTCTTATGCGCTGTCTTTACAGAATGAGACCTTACGAAGTCACCAAAGGTTCTGCAAACGACTTGCACAAGAAATGGGAAGATAAATGTAAAACTTTTGTAAGTCAGAAGCGCCAGACCTTCAGCGAATTCAAACGAATGTGCAAGGAAATAGTTTCCGACTTCGACAAGCTTCCGATTAATGAAGATATTGTTAAACCGCGAGTTGGTGTTGTAGGAGAAATTCTTGTTAAATATTCACCGACTGCAAACAACAATCTTGTCGATTTAATCGAAACCGAAGGTGCCGAAGCAGTGGTTCCCGATCTTATAGATTTTATGCAATACTGCTTCTACGACCAGGTATTCAAAGCAGAACACTTAGGTAGCAAGAAAAGTTCGGCTTCAATATCAAAGCTTGCAATATTCGGTGTCGACTACATACGAAAAGCGGCAATTGATGCGCTCAAAGAAAGTATTCATTTTGAACCACCGGTAAAAATATATACCTTAGGTGATTACGCCAAAGATATCGTATCTCTCGGAAACCAAACCGGTGAGGGATGGTTCCTAACAGGTGAAATGGTTGAACTGATTAAATCGGGCGTTCCAAATATCGTTTGCACCCAGCCATTTGGCTGCTTGCCAAATCACGTTGTCGGCAAAGGTGTTATCAAAGAATTACGAAGGCACTACCCCGAATCAAATATAGTTGCAATTGATTACGATCCGGGAGCCAGTGAAGTCAATCAGCTTAATCGAATCAAATTGATGCTGTCAACCGCTTTTAGAAAACTAAATAATAATAAATAGTAACTATTCAGAACACCATTCGCAAAATCGCCTTTTCAAGGCTTTTCTTTTGCTCATGTTGTTACTTCGCCATATAAAACTGCTCATAATATTCTTTACAAGCAAAATATTTTGAGCAGTTTTGCATGGCTCTGAATAGTTACAATAAATAAAAGAAAAATACCCTACGCGAATCTCGTAGGGAGAAAACAAACGTCCCTTCCGTTTACAAAGGAAGGGACGTTTCAGACTGAGATGTGACAAAACGCGTCTTCTCCATATAAAATTTTTCAAAAATTTCCGGTAAGGCTTCGTAATCCTCCAGTAAATATGTGTCCACAAGTTCATCACAAGCATTAATTAACATTGAATCCTCAAGCAAACCACATGTCCTCTTCAAGCCCTTCAAGCAACATCCAAGGTAAAACCACTTCTTCTCTCCATAAAACAATACGCAATCATCATACATCGACTCAAGAGACTCTTTATAATGCTGCATACGTGTATTACCCGAAGTGTAGTCATATTTTTCTGAAATTGCATATCGGCGCCACAGCCATCTTGTAAGTACTGCATTCAGTTTCTTTGCCAAAATCGGTTTCTGTATAAAATCGTTAAATGTCACGCTAAGCAAATCCTTATAAATATTCTCAACCGCACATGAAAGAATAAATATCACCGGAACATCCTTGTAATAATCACCATCCATTTCACGAATTCGCTTCACAGTTTCAAGCCCCGACAGTTTATCCATATCATAAGCCACAAAAACAATATCAAAAGCAGGTTGCTTTAGAATATCCAATGCCGAACGGCCACCGATTGCCTTAGTTATTTCCAAATCATATGGTACAAGTAATTTCTCGAAGTCAGAAAGATTATTTACATTTTCGCTGACAAGCAATACCCTTGAGCCATCAGCAATGACTTTCTTATCCTGTTCATAATCAAAAGGGGCTTCTTTTTCCGCTTCAAAAGGAACTTCAATATCATCATAGGCTCTTGCATTTGCATTATCTGAATCTACATAGAAGTCAAAATTCTCTTCTCCCATTGAAACTTCGTAATTGGAAATCACAACAATAGTATTAAGTATTTCATTACAACAATCATACAAATGACTCACATCCAAAATCACATGTCTGTCAACTGGGGGGTACAATGCAGGAACCATCAATCCGTCAATTTTCTCCCTATTGCCAATCTCACGTTCAATATCGGAATCAAGCATAAATATATCAGCTAATTTACGACCGATAAAATTGTCGCGTTGCATATCTGATATAACCTGCGCAGACTTATTTTGAAAAACGACGCATTGATTATCATCACATATAAGCACTATATCGGTTTTGGAAGAATCAAGATATTCTGCGAAATCTTCCTCAATAAACCTGAATTTTCTATTTTGAATATGCAAATCTTTAAAGAAATAGAAAGTCAAAATCAAAACAATTGAAAAAATCGGATAATAAATCTCATAAACCTTCAGTAAGAAATATTCGGTAACTATTCCAACCACACTTGGAACAACTGAAAAAGTCATGATTTTGAGCAAATACCTCTCACGAACTTTCGTATGTGATTTACTGTAATTAACGAGTATTGAAATGACCGTCAAAACAAATACAACAAGTGGAGTACCAAAGAACACTAAATCATTAAACACCCCACATACGAAGGCATAACCTGTTTTATTATGAAGTATGCTGAATTTTGAAAAAACCACTTCCACTAAAGAACTGCCAAGAGAAAAATAGCATATGAAGCCAATAGAAACAGAAACCCACCGTTCGTAATATTCGCAAACATATGCTATCTGAGCAATCAAAGACGCATAAATTGTACAAGTACCATACCAGATAATCAAGGTTACAAAGTAATCAAAAATCGAATTTCTAACAACAAAATACTCAACAATATATCCGACCAAAATAACAAAATAGGCATATTCAAAAAGAAGGAATAGCCTTCTTCCCTTACTATCCTTGCAATTCTCACAAAAATCATTACCTATCGCAAGCACAAATAATATGATTGAAAACAAAATTGCTATTAATACAAAATTGTTTGTAACCATTCCCAATCCACCTTTAACTATATAGTCTTGTATAATTTTAAGGCTTTTCGCTGACTAAATCAATAGTAAGTATAAAACTATTCCTTCAGATTCAATGTATAAAATTAATGATGGAACAATCGAACCCCATTGCAAACCATGGCAATTCCATACTCATCACAACAATCAATTACATCTTGATCTCGTAATGATCCGCCCGGCTGAACAACGTACTTAACACCGCTCTTATGTCCACGCTCGATATTATCCTTAAATGGGAAAAATGCATCTGAACCCAAAACAACATCATCCATCTGATCAAGCCATTCACGTTTCTCTTCTTCTGTAAAAGTCTCGGGTTTGACTTTGAACAATTTCTGCCATGCGCCATCCTTAAGCACATCCATGTAAGCTTCGCCAATATAGTTGTCGATAGCATTGTCGCGATCCGCACGTCTTATATTATCGACGAAAGGCAGATTCATTACCTTTGGGCACTGGCGAAGGAGCCAATTGTCAGCCTTGCTTCCCGCAAGTCTTGTACAGTGCACACGAGACTGCTGACCGGCACCGATTCCGATAGCCTGTCCGTCTTTAACATAGCAAACTGAATTTGACTGTGTATATTTAAGTGTAATCAATGCAATGAGCATATCATGTTTTGCATTCTGCGGAATGTCCTTATTTTTGGTAACAACATTCGTAAGTAACGAATCATCAATCTTAACTTCATTACGTCCCTGTTCAAAAGTAATACCAAATACATCTTTATGTTCAACAGGCTCCGGTTTATACGCAGGATCAATCTTAATTATTGCATAAGCCCCTTTCTTCTTAGCCTTAAGAATTTCCAGCGCTTCATCGGTATATCCGGGAGCTATAATACCATCGGAAACCTCTTTCTTAATTATATTAGCACAAGACACATCACAAACATCCGACAAAGCGATAAAATCGCCAAAAGAAGACATTCTGTCAGCGCCTCTGGCCTTCGCATACGCACATGCAATCGGTGACATATCTTCTACATCTTCAACAAAATAAATCTTCTTCATTGTGTCTGATAACGGAGTACCTATGGCAGCTCCGGCAGGTGACACATGTTTAAAAGAAGTTGCTGCCGGATATCCCGTAGCTTCCTTAAGTTCCTTAACCAACTGCCATCCGTTAAAAGCATCCAACAAATTAATATATCCCGGGCGACCGTTTAACACTTCAATAGGAAGGTCACTTCCGTTATTAACAAAGATTTTGGCAGGCTTCTGATTTGGGTTACATCCATATTTTAATTCAAGTTCTTTCATTATATTTTCTCCTCGGACTATTATTTGTTCTTATTAACTATTCTTGTTTCGTAATCACCTGTTTTGATATCAATGAAACGTACAAACAATGATACCTTATTATCCTCATTAAGATTGTCCCAAACCGTCTTGGTAAATTCATCTATATTTCCAACTATCTCAACGAGCTTAGGTTCTCCCTCAAAACTCGGAAGCGGATTGCCGTCCTGCATGTAGGTATGAATGAAATGTCCTTCACCGGCAACAGGGTTACTGTAAGCAAATGTATATCGGTTGCAAGCATCCGGGTTTCCATTGTTACTCTTAAGAATCGACATCGCGTAATTATAAGTTCCGTTTTCCACATGCATTACGCCGGAAATTCGCGGTGTATAATTAGGAGCATCAGGTTCAAATTCACGACATCTTAAAGCTTGTTCAAAAGTCATCTGATTATCAAGACCATCATAAATTGTATCCGTTTGATCTCCGTTTGTAACAATCGTTTTATTTCCGAGAACTCTTACCGGTGAATAAATAATAAGTGAGGGATCCGATAACTTGGCAGGATCAAAAGCCTGAGTCTTAATACCGAGACCATCCTCAACAAAAACACGATTTCTCGAATTAACGCTTCTTCCCATGATAAAATATGCTGTTACGGCATACTTTGAATCTGCAGATTTTCCGATAATAATTCCTCTGCCCGGATACGAATTACTTGACAGCTCGTTTGCAATAATTTTCTTTTCCATATAGAATAGCTCCTTTATGATTTATTGTATTAATCTACCCACGTATGATATAATAGCATAGATAATTTTGTTTTTCACTATCAAATAATACCAAATAACTACGCTTCATTGTATGTTATTATTCTAATTATTGAAATTGCATTTTATATTTAGGTGTATATATTTTTGCTTGTTACCAATTGGGAACTGAACAGTAACATGTATTTTAATGATATCCCGACATCATTTTATCTATTGTGCGCTGTAATTGATTTTTACAATTAAATTATGGAGGTTATTCTATGCTTGGTTTCTACGATTATACAGTCATTCTTACGTATATTTCTCTTATTTCCGCCGGCTTTGGAATTTTCATTTCGTTACACGGCACGGGGCATCCCTATATCGGAACATTTTTCCTCCTCTTCTGCGGTTTATGTGATGCTTTTGATGGCAAAATCGCCAGAACCAAGGTTGACCGTACCGAAGATGAATGTAAATTTGGTATTCAAATTGATTCCCTTTGTGACCTTGTTGCCTTTGGTGTTTTACCTGCCTGCATCGGTGAAGCCCTCGTCTGGAATTCATCACTTAATGATGTACCGATACCAAACACAGGAAATTTTCTCAATATTGTGGGACCGGTTCTTTTGTTTATGATTCTTATGTTATATGTTTTGGCAGCAATGATAAGGCTTGCTTACTTTAACGTCATGGAAGAAAAGCGCCAAAAAGCAGAAAACGGTGTACGTAAATCCTACGAAGGATTGCCCGTAACTTCCTCTGCTTTGATTTTTCCTTTTGTAATGTTGCTTCAATTTCTGACTCCGAAGGATTTTTCAATCATTTATTTTGTTGCTTTAACAATCACAGCCTTCTTATTTGTATCCAAAATATCAATTAAGAAACCGCAAATGAAAGGTATTATGATTCTTGTCGGCATTGGTGTCATTGAATTTCTAATCCTGCTGATTGTCAGAATATTTGGAAATATTAACATGTAACAGAGGCCAATATGACACGATTCCTATATGAAACAATACCCGGAAGAATTATTTTACGTTTGCTGATTTCTCCTGCTATTTCCAAAATAACAGGTTGCTTTTTGGATTCATTTCTATCAATACCGCTTATCAAACCTTTTTTTAAGGCAGCTACCATTAATCCTTCCGATTACGAAAACGAGAAATATCGATGTTTTAACGATGCTTTTACCCGTCGAATTCGTAAATCCCTTCGACCGATTGATTTGCGTAGAAACGCACTAATTGCTCCATGCGACGGAATGCTAAGCATTTACTCAATCAACAGCAATCGGGTGTTACCAATCAAACATAGTCATTATAGTATCAACGACCTTGTTGATTTTTCAAAACATCCAAACGGCGATAACAGTAACTTTAAAGATGGTTACTGTCTTGTATTCAGATTGGGCGTAGAAAATTACCACAGATATTCGTATATAGATGATTGCATACTAAAGAAAACATATCGAATTGACGGCAAACTTCATACCGTGCGTCCGATTGCATTAAGACATTATCCTGTATTTACTGAGAATTCCCGCGAAATTTCAATTCTTGAAACAAGAAATTTCGGCGAAGTACTTGAAATTGAAGTCGGTGCAATGTTTGTAGGCAAGATTGTAAACAACCATTCTGACGGCATTCACAAAAAGGGGGAAGAAAAGGGCTTCTTCAAATACGGTGGCTCAACTATCGTATTACTGCTTAATCCAAATGCAGCCACGCTAAATGAAGAGTTACTCTCTTCAATCAATTCCACGAAGGAATTTCCCGTTAAATTGGGTGAATGTATTGGTTTATCCTTATCCTAACATTTTCTTCCAGATTTCTGTAGAAAAAACTGTATTCATAAATATGGTAATCACCCTCACCAAGAATCGGAAGCGAAGCGGAATACTCCTTCGGCGAGACATCTGTTACTTTAAGTGTTCCTCTCTTCTCATCAATATAGGCACCGCAAAGAGCAGGTATTTCCTTAGTAACATTACCGGCAGGATCGCAGAAACAGGAGCCCTTGTTTTCTTCTTTGCTTGCAACCGTACTGTCTGTCTTCCAGTTTATCGGATTAATTCCATTCGTATTTTCAGGAACCGCAAACGATGTACTAACTTCCGGTGTTTCCGAACAATACGATATGATAACACCTGTGTCTTTTTCATTTTCTGCCATTTTCATATGTGGATATCGTTCCAATGTTTCATCAGTTACCGGCCAGCCGATAACATACGCACACACCATATTCTTGCATTCATTTTCATGTCCCATTAACAATCTTTCAATCATATATGCACCCTGCGAGTATCCCGCAAGAATAAAAGGTCTGCCGTTATTTATTCTTTTCATATAGTAATCAAAAGAAGCATCCACATCCACAAACGCCTTATCCAAGTATTTACCCCGGTTATATTCTTCCATTTCATACACCCTTAATCCAGCCTGCCGGTAAATCGGTGCATAGAAATTGGCTTCATCATCAAAAACACCTTTTTCCATATTCACAGTTGCTTTATATGACGCAATTTCTTCTGAATCAGTGACATCAAGGAAGTAACTCTCTCCCGAAGCTACTGTTGGTCCAAGGAAGAAAACATCCACTTCACATTTAGGATTTTCAGGCTTATATACCCAATTTGCATTATCGGCATAATCAAGCATTCCCCTGTTACCACATCCACACAAAATACTGCATAAAGCAATCAATATCATCTGTATTCTACAAAAATAGCCCTTCATATAACCCCTCATGACATATCCTAAAATGAGTAAAAAATTGGTAGGGAACTTCCCTACCCTAACCGATGGTCTCTGGTCTCTCGACCAACCACAGAAGTGATTTCTCGCTACCTTAAAATAAAGGTTAACATTACAAAACACAAAATACAAGTCAATTTTTAGAAGAACGCAAAAACTATCCCAAAGGGCTAAAAAGCACGAGCGACATAGAGCACTAACAAATGGACCCTTGAGTGAGCAAACTCCCTCCGGGTCCATTTTATTACTCTATTCCGCTCGTGCTTTAAGCGTTCATCTGTGCAGCAACTTCTGCTGCGAAATCTTCATTCTTCTTCTCCATACCTTCACCAACTTCAAATCTAACCATCTTAGCGATTGTAAGATTCTTGTTTACTGATTCAAGGTACTTAGCAACTGACTGCTTGCCATCCTCAGCCTTAACATATGTCTGATCAAGAAGACATATTTCCTTAAGCTGTTTTGAAACACGACCTTCAGCAAGACCGGTAAAAATCTTATTTCCGACAATAGCATCTTTGTCAGCCATAGCTAACTGAGCTAAAGCTGCGGTTGCCTCCTTTGAAAGGAAATTGAAAAGATAATTCATGTTACTCTTCTTATCTTCATATATTGCAATGTCCTCATCTGACCACACTTTATCAGCAATAGCCTTCTCAATCAATCCATTAAGAATCGGCTTAGGAAGTGAAGCAGGATCATTTAATGCGCTATCTACAACAATTTCTCTAAGCTTATCAACCTGCTCCTTAGACATATCATCACGAGAAATATATTCAGGACTCATAGCTGCAACCTGCATAGCAATATTTGTAAGTGCTTCATTAATATCATCACCTGTTGCACCATTACCACCAATCAAAACGCCAATCTTTCCACCACCATGAATGTATGAAGCAACCGCATCAGCTTCAATCTTCTGGAATCTTCTGAAAGAAAGCTTCTCACCAATCTTAAGTGTCTTCTCAGCAACTTCATTTACCAAACCATCATCAAGAAGTGCCTGCACATCTTCACCATCTTTACCGCCAACATATGCAGAAGCAAGTGCTGTATCAGCTACTGACTGAACAAATTCCTGAAAAACCGCATTCTTAGCAACAAAATCTGTCTCTGAGTTAACCTCAGCTACAACTGCCTTATTTCCTTCAACTGCAACACGGCAAATACCTTCAGCTGCAATTCTTGAAGCTTTCTTCTCCATCTTTGCAGCGCCACTCTTCTTCAAAAATTCTTCAGCAGCTTCCATATCTCCATTAGTCTCATTAAGAGCCTTCTTACAATCCATCATACCTGCGCCGGTCTTCTCACGCAATTCTTTAACCATTGATGCTGTAATTGCCATTGTATTATCCTCCGTAAATTATATTATTCTGCATCTGCAACTTCTTCGATATCAGTTGCTTCCTTCTCAGCTACAGTCTCAGCCATTGCAACTTCATCAACTGCTGTTTCACCTTGATTAGCTTCAATAACAGCATCTGCCATCTTAGATACGATAAGCTTAACCGCACGAATAGCATCATCATTACCCGGAATAACATAATCAAGTTCTTCCGGATCACAGTTTGTATCTGCAATACCAATAAGAGTAATTCCAAGTGCATGCGCTTCCTGAACACAAATTCTTTCCTTCTTAGGATCTACCACAAAAATAGCATCCGGAATCTTCTTCATTTCCTTGATACCGCCAAGGTTCTTCTCAAGCTTATCCCATTCTTTCTTAAGTTCAATAACTTCCTTCTTAGGAAGAACATCGAATGTACCGTCTTCCGACATTCTCTCAATATCTTTAAGTCTCTTGATACGACTCTGAATTGTCTTAAAGTTTGTAAGCATACCACCGAGCCATCTCTCGTTTACATAGAACATTCCGCATCTCTGAGCCTCAGAAGAGATAGCATCCTGAGCCTGCTTCTTTGTACCAACGAAAAGAATCTGACCACCGTTAGCAGCGATTTCCTTCATTGCGAAGTAAGCCTC
>JAZLIP010000046.1:0-4465 GCA_045617445.1 Lachnospiraceae bacterium
TTATACGACAGAACAAATAGTCACAATTTATGATTATTTACATAAGCTTGGCGGTCCGAACGGAATGATTAGAGCATCTGAGTTTTTTCTTTACAGCAAGAAAGACAGAGATGCAGTTTACAAATGTATGGAAAGAGGTTACCAATTCCCCGAAATTACAAGTTGGATTCGTGCCAGCAAAGAAGATTTTAAACTTGTTAAAGAGATTGGTATGAAAGAAACAGGTATTCTTGTTTCATGTTCCGATTATCATATTTTTTACAAATTAAAGATGAACAGAAGAGAGGCAATGGAACATTATCTTAATGTTATTAAGGAATGTCTGGAAGAAGGTATCAGCCCAAGATGTCATTTGGAGGACATTACACGAGCTGACATTTACGGATATGTGATTCCGTTTTGTCTTGAATTGATGCGTCTCATGGATGAATACAAAATCCCGATTAAGGTTCGTGCATGTGATACGATGGGATATGGTGTAAATTATCCGGGAGCGGTGATTCCAAGATCAGTTCAGGGAATCATATACGGTCTCAATAAGCATGCCGGTGTATCACCGCATTTGCTTGAATGGCATGGTCACAATGATTTCTATAAGGCTGTTTCAAATTCAACTACAGCGTGGCTATATGGTTGCTCGGGCGTTAATACTTCATTGTTTGGTATAGGCGAACGTACAGGAAATACACCTCTTGAAGCTATGATTTTTGAATATGCTCAACTCAAAGGCGACTTAAACGGAATGGATACAACCGTAATTACGGAACTTGCCGAATACTATACTAAAGAAATAGGGTATGATATTCCGCCAAGGACACCTTTTGTAGGTGAGAATTTTAATGTAACAAGAGCCGGTATTCATGCTGACGGTTTGCTCAAAAATGAAGAGATTTACAATATTTTTGATACAGACAAATTCTTGAACAGACCTGTATTGTGCGCTGTTTCAAATACATCGGGATTGGCAGGAATTGCTCATTGGATTAATACATATTACAAATTGGAAGATAAGAATCAAATCAGCAAGAATTCCGAACTTGTCAAATGTATAAAGAACGAAGTCGATAAAGAGTACGAATCCGGTCGGGTTACTGTTATGACGAACAATGAATTAATTGAAATGATTAATAAATTTAGTAATGAATTAAATATTAAAATGTAACTATTCAGAGCCATGCAAAACTGCTCAAAATATTTTGCTTGCAAAGAATATTATGAGCAGTTTTATATGGCTAAGTAACAATATGAGCAAAAGAAAAGCCTTGAAAAGGCGATTTTGCGAATGGTGTTCTGAATAGTTACATTAAAATTAAATAATTGAAAGAGGATATTATGAGTAAAATTGAAATGAGGACTCCATTAGTCGAAATGGATGGAGATGAAATGACCAGAATTTTGTGGCAGATGATTAAAGATGAGTTGCTGTTACCTTTTATCAATCTTAAAACAGAATATTATGATTTGGGGCTTAAGTCACGTAATGAAACCAATGACCAAATTACAAAGGATTCAGCAGCCGCAACTTCGAAATACGGCGTTGCGGTTAAGTGCGCAACAATCACTCCAAATGCTGCCAGAATGACAGAATACAATTTGAAAGAAATGTGGAAGAGTCCTAACGGAACTATCAGAGCAATGCTTAATGGTACTGTTTTCCGCGCTCCGATTATTGTTAAGGGTATTGAACCTTATGTTAAGAACTGGAAGAAACCGATTACAATTGCAAGACATGCATACGGCGATATCTATTTAAACAGTGAGATGAAAATTGAAGAAGCGGGATTGGCAGAAATTGTTTTCACATCAAAGGATGGCAAGGAAACCAGATTACCTATTCATGATTTTGACGAAAAAGGCGGCGTAATTCAGGGTGTACACAATTGTACAGCAAGTATTGAAGCATTTGCCCGTTGTTGTTTTAACTATGCTTTGGATTGCCAACAGGATTTGTGGTTTGGTGCCAAGGATACAATTTCCAAGAAATACGATCATCATTTCAAAGATGTTTTTGCAAATATTTATGAAAATGAATACAAGAGTAAATTTGAAACAGCCGGTATTGAATTCTTCTATACATTAATTGATGATATAGTTGCAAGAATCATGCGTTCGGAAGGCGGCATGATTTGGGCATGTAAGAATTATGACGGTGATGTAATGAGTGATATGGTTTCAAGTGCATTCGGTTCACTTGCCATGATGACCTCCGTACTTGTTTCGCCTACAGGTGTTTTCGAATATGAAGCTGCTCATGGAACTGTTCAGAGACATTACTACAAGTACCTTAAAGGTGAAGAAACTTCAACAAATTCTGTTGCTACGATTTTTGCATGGACAGGTGCATTGAAAAAACGTGGTGAATTGGATAAACTGCCAAATCTTGTTGAATTTGCTGAAAATCTTGAAAAAGCTACTATTGATACAATCGAATCAGGAAAAATGACAAAGGATTTAGCGTTAATTACAACTCTACAAGATGTAACTGCTCTTAACAGTCTTGATTTTATTAAAGCAATCAGAAAAACGCTTGAGAAGATTCTTTGAAATATGAGGTAACTAATGGAACGAAAAGAAATATCACGTGCAGTTATCGGACGATTGCCAAGATATTACCGTTATTTGGGTGAGCTAAATGATGTGGGAGTGGAGCGAATTTCATCTCAGGAATTAAGCAAAATGATGAAAGTCACTGCTTCGCAAATTCGTCAGGATTTGAACAATTTTGGCGGATTTGGGCAACAAGGATATGGATATAATGTCAGATATTTATATGATGAGATAGGTTCTATTTTGGGACTTGATAAGAAACATAATTTAATTCTTATAGGTGCCGGAAATTTGGGACAGGCGTTGGCAAATTATGTCAATTTTGAAAAGCGTGGCTTCAAAATCATAGGAATATTTGACTGTGATAAAGAAATTCACGGCAAAGTCATTCGCGGTATCAGTGTTTGCGGTATGGAAGAAATTGAAGATTTTATGAAAAATAATACTGTTGATATTGCCGTACTTACAATCCCCAAAACTGGTGCTGTTGAAGTTGCAAATAAGCTTATATCATATGGAATTAAGGGAATATTGAATTTTGCGCATGTTGATTTAAATGTTCCGCCTAACATAGAAGTTGAAAATGTTCATTTGTCAGAGAGTTTGATGAAATTGTCTTTTAATTTGAGTTCTAAGAATAATTAGGAGGGCACTTTGGCTGTATCTAAAGAAAAGTTTGAACTTGCACTTAAAGATAAGCATATACCAATACTTATTCTGGATAATAAATGGCATAGATTATTTAAGAAAATCGGTACGACCGATGAAATAATCAGCCTTGAAAAAGAACTGACAGACTTACTAAAAAGACAAGGTAAGTTAAATTCCGATGTGAAAAATCTAAAGAAAATCAAAAGTAATTTGATGCAGGACATCGTTGATAATATGGATGGTGCTGATGGTAAGGATTCCGAAAAGAAAATTGCCGAAAGTAAACGACTGATTAATGAATCCAACGAAACAATGATGCAGTATGAGGACGAATTGTTGGAATTGCCGTCAAAAATCGACCGGGTCAATCGCGAACTAATGATTGAATCAATGGCATTGTGCTACGAGTGTCTTGCAAGTAATACCGACGAGATTGAAGAAATTGCGAATTGGATACACAGTATTAGGATTGAGTTAAAGAAAAATATTATACGTAAACAGGAAAAAGAATTTCAAAATGCAGATTTGTATTCGTACATGCATGACATTTTCGGATATGAAGTCATGGAAATTTTTGATATGAGATATGAGCCAACCTTGAGGAAACCCGAAGTGCCTAAAGAAAATACTACGGCAAATGGTGAAAGGACCTGATATGAAGAACATTCTTACAGCAGAAGAAATGAAATACGCAGATTCGTATACCGAAAAGAATTTTCACGTTCCCTCAATCGTTTTAATGGAACGTGCCGCTCAAAATTTCTATAGGGAATTGGAAATTGCCGGAATAAATTTCAAAAAAGTGCTTGTTGTTTGCGGTAGTGGAAATAACGGAGGCGATGGATTTGCAATTGCAAGAATACTCTATGAAAAAAAGGTTGAGGTAAACATTGTTTCCAATATTTCTCTTACTTTGATGAGTGCCGAAACAAGAGAAAATTACAATAGTTGTGTCAGTTACAAAATTCCTATCGGCACATCAATCAGAGCTACTGATTATACATTAATAATTGATGCATTGTTTGGAATTGGTTTAAATCGTCCAATTGATAAAAAAACAGCCGGTGTAATCAGTGATATCAATAATCTTCATAAAAACGGGTGTTTTGTTGCAGCCGTTGATATTCCTTCGGGTGTGAATGCGGATACCGGAGAAATTATGGGTTCCGCTGTAGATGCTGATTTGACGGTAACTTTTGGTTTCTGTAAGAATGGATTACTGCTTTATCCCGGAGCTGCCAAGGTCGGTAAACTGATTGTTTCCGAT
>JAZLIP010000047.1:0-7392 GCA_045617445.1 Lachnospiraceae bacterium
TCGGATGGTTATCCTACGTATAATTTCGCAAATGTAATTGACGATCATCTTATGGGAATTACGCATGTTGTTCGTGGTAATGAGTATCTGTCGTCATCGCCTAAATATAATCGTCTGTATGAGGCTTTTGGCTGGGATGTACCGATTTATGTACATTGTCCGTTGATTACCGACGAAGAGCATAAGAAATTGTCGAAACGTTGCGGTCATTCTTCCTATGAGGATTTGCTTGAGCAGGGATTTGTATCTGAAGCAATTGTTAATTTCGTTGCGCTTCTTGGCTGGAGTCCTGAGGATAATGAGGAAATAATGTCATTGAATGAGCTTATCCGTAAATTCGATTTCAGACATATGAGCAAATCGCCGGCCGTATTTGATTATACCAAGTTGAAATGGATGAACGGTGAGTATATAAAACGTATGGATTTCGATAAATTCTATGAGATGGCGCTGCCGTATTTTAAGCGTTCTATTACAAAGGAGCTTGATTTAAAGAAAATCGCTGCGCTTGTTAAGACGCGTATAGAGGTTTTTACGGATATTTTTGATCATATTGATTTCTTTGAGCAGCTTCCGGATTATGATGTTGAAATGTATACACATAAGAAAATGAAAACAAATGCCGAAACCTCGCTTGAAGTTTTGCGGGAGATACTTCCATTGCTGGAAGCACATGATGACTATTCGAATGATTCTTTATATTCACTTATATCGGATTTTGTTGAGAAGAAGGGATGCAAGAACGGTTACGTTTTGTGGCCGATTCGTACCGCGGTTTCCGGTAAGCAGATGACTCCGGGCGGAGCAACCGAAATAATGGAAATTCTTGGTAAGGAAGAATCAATCGCACGAATCAGAATAGGTATAGAAAAATTACAAGGGTAATTGGAGGATGGTATGGCTGACACAAATAATTTTGATGATTTTGATGATGAAGAAATGACGGTGGATTTGGAACTTGATGATGGAAGAAACGTTAAGTGTTCGGTAGTTACGATTTTGGAAGTAAGTGAACGCGATTATATTGTTTTGCTCCCGCTTGATGAAAACGGTGAGGGAAATGAAGATGGCGAAGTATGGTTCTACCGTTACGAAGAGGATGAGAACGATCCTAATGTTGAACCGGTGCTTACATATATTGAGGATGATGACGAGTACGAAATGGTTTCTGATGCGTTTGATGAATTCCTTGATGATGCTGAGTTTGATGAGTTTTAAAATAATGTATTTATGAGGTTTAAATGAATCAATTGAATAATGAACAGTATCGGGCCGTGACTCATTGCGATGGTCCGATGCTTGTTGTTGCCGGACCGGGATCGGGTAAGACCTATGTGCTTGTTAAGCATATAGAATTTCTCATTAAAGAGAGAAAAATCTCACCTGAGAATATTCTGGTTCTTACTTTTTCCAAAGAGGCTGCATATGAAATGCAGTCACGTTTCTTAAGCAATGATAAAGAAAAATCATATCCTGTATGTTTTGGTACATTTCATTCTGTTTTCTACTACATCCTTCGAACAGAAGGAAAGTTTGAGTCAAAGGAAGTACTTACCCTTAAAAAGAAGAAACAACTGCTTTCAAGTGTGGCATTAAAAAAAGGTATTAGGAAATACAATGATGCCGGTTGGCTTACTACCATGCTATCTATAATCAGCCTTAAAAAAAGCGGATGTATCGGATCGTATAAGCAGTTAAACGAGAGTCAGCAGGAGGATTTAAACCTGATTTATGATGCTTATATGCAACTTTGCCGAAACGAGGAGGCTATTGATTTCGATGATATGATTTATGAATGTCTTCAACTTCTTGGAAGCAACAGTCGAATCAGGGAAAAATGGCAGAATAGATTTAAGTATATTCTTGTGGATGAATTTCAGGATATCGATCACAATCAATATGAAATTCTTAAGCTTCTTGCGGGCGAGAAGAGAAATCTGTTCTGCGTGGGAGATGATGATCAGTCGATTTATTCGTTTCGGGGTGCGGTTCCGAAGCTGATGTTTAAATTCGTGGAAGATAATAAGAATATTTCGATTGTTAAACTTACAGTTAATTATCGATGTACGGTGAATGTAATAGAAAGTTCGTTAAAGCTTATAGGAAAGAATAAAGCACGATTCGATAAAAAGATAGCACCGCGTATGCAGGCACAAAAGGGCAGGATTTCATGCAGATGTTTTATCGACAGAAAATCCGAAAACAGTTACTGTGTGGAAGTTATACGGAAATTGCTTGCGGAAAACAGGGAAGTGGGGGTTTTATACAGAAATAACAGAACCGGGGATTTGCTTGAGGAATATTTAAAGAAAGAAGAAATTTCCTATGGTAGGGAAGGTAATGGTATATCATATTACGATCGTGAATACGTGAAAGATATTATAACATATCTGCAACTGTCCTATAAAGAGGATAGAGATAAATACATACGTATAATGAACAAACCGGAGCGCGGACTTCTGCGTGAAGGCTTCAGAGAAGGCGCCTTTGAACGCGGATGTGTCAGAGACTATTTTAGATATGATAAAGAAGCAACCGGAAAGCTTGAAAAACTGTTTAGGGATATTGATTTTATAAAAGAACTGAATCCCTATGCTGCCGTTAATTATATTTTGAATGGAATCGAAATGCGAAAATATATAAAGGAAACCTACTTTGGCAACCTTGACG
The DNA here is from genome assembly GCA_045617445.1 of Lachnospiraceae bacterium. Lineage (GTDB taxonomy): Bacteria > Bacillota > Clostridia > Lachnospirales > Lachnospiraceae > UBA2868. The sequence goes on from JAZLIP010000047.1 coordinate 2,671, forward strand.
GCGAGGAGTTTGAAGATGTGATTAAAGAACTTTTTGCTCATGCTGAAAATTTTGGAAGTGTCAGGGAATGGCTTGAATTTGTAAATGCAGAGTCTTCAAATGAAAAGGCGAAGGAAAGAGGAAACTATAAGGGTCTTAGACTTATGACTATTCATGCTTCAAAAGGTTTGGAATTTGATAATTGTATTATTATCGGATTGCAGGAGGGACTTTTCCCAACAAAAATGTCAAATACAGAGGAACTTATGGAAGAAGAACGCCGGCTTTTCTATGTGGCGCTTACAAGAAGCAGAAATGATGTGTGGCTTATTGGTCGTAGAAGAGACAATTATGGTAAGCGTGAATCACGATTTATTTCCGAAGCGGGAATTGAAGTGGTCATATGATGCCAAATATGGTATAATCCATTTTGCTTATGTGAATTTTAGAGATGAAGCTTTAGAGAAATTTAAGAAAATAAGTTACTGGGCAGGACTTAACATGATGAGATTTATGAAGTTCTGCCACGTTTGTAAATTATGTGAACACAGGTAATGTGCGTATGAAGAAGAGTTATTCCGTAGGGAAAAATTATCCATATGGTATGAGTGTATGCGAAGCAGGAGTGCAGTTTTGCTTCGCCTGTTCTGCTGTGGGTAACCTCGTTCTTAAAGTTTATAATGAGAACGGCAGGCTTATTCATACCATCAATATGCTTCAGTATAGAGTTATCGGTAATGTATATTCGGTAATTGTCAGTGGGCTTAAGTACAGAGAAATTTCATATGAGTACGTTGCCGATGGAAGAATCGTGACGGATCCTTATATGATGAAATCCAAAAAACACCATAAATGGGGTGATTTCGAAGCATGTATAGATCCTGATAAGGCAATGCTTTATGTGGATGATTTTGATTGGGAGGGCGATGTACCATTAAAGATTCCCTACAATGAAGTGATCGGATATTTGCTTCATGTACGCGGTTTTACAAAACATCCATCGTCAAAGGTTAAAAGCAAGGGAACATTTCTTGGAATCGTTGAGAAGATTACATATTTAAAAGAATTGGGTATTACGCAGTTAGTGCTTATGCCTGCCTATGATTTTGAAGAGTGTGAACTTTTTATGGATTACAGAAACATTTCTGCTACCGATAATCCCGACTTTGAAGGCTACTCTAAGAAAATTAATTACTGGGGTTATAAAACGGGCAATTATTTCATACCGAAGTCGTCTTATGCATATACCGATGATCCGATATTTGAATTCAAAACATTGGTGAAAATGTTGCACAGAGCCGGGATTGAAGTTGTGATGCAGTTTTATTTTGCGCCTGAAGTCAGGAAAACATTGATACTTAGATGCCTTAAGTTCTGGGCGTATGAATATCATATAGATGGATTTCATATTTTGGGTGCGGATTTACCAATTGATTTAATTGCAACCGAACCGTCACTTACCGAGGTTAAGATTTATTATCATTACTATGAGTTGGGGAAAATAGTTAATTCGGAAAATGACTTCATTAATGATAAGCTGGCGGTTTATAACAACGATTATCTTAATGATATGCGTAAAATGCTTAAGAGTGATGAAGATATGATTCCTTCATTCCTCTTTAGAATGAGAAGTAATTCTTCGACGCTTAAAACGATTAATTACATAACTTCCTATGAGGGATTTACGCTTAATGATTTGGTATCTTATGATTATAAGCATAATGAACTTAATGGGGAAGAAAATAGGGACGGTACTTCCTATAATTTCAGTTGGAACTGCGGTGTGGAAGGTTCGACGCGCAAAACACAGATTCTTAAGCTTAGAATGAAACAGATGAAGAATGCGATTACGATGCTGATGTTTTCACAAGGTGTTCCGATGTTACTTTCAGGTGATGAATTGATGAATTCTGCAAAGGGTAATAATAATCCTTACTGTCAGGATAACGAAATTACTTGGATAAACTGGAAGAAGAATAAGAGTAATAATGAATTTTATGATTTTGTATCAAGTTTAATTACAATAAGGAAGAAACATCCGATTCTGCACCCTGTCAGTGAATTTCGTTTACTTGATTCGAAGGCAACAGGATATCCTGATTTGTCTTATCATGGTGAAAATGCATGGTATCCGAATCTTGATACTCATATCAGACATGTTGGAATTATGCTTTGCGGTGATTACGCGACGGATGCTAAAGGGGAAAAAGACTCTTTCTTCTATTTGGCGGTTAATATGCATTGGGAAGAGCATTCGTTTGCATTACCAAGGTTGCCAAAGAAGAAACGATGGCATTTCTTGCTGACAACAGAAGCAGGTTCGGAGAAAAAATATATAGATGAAATTAAAGTCGATTCAGTAGAACAAGTAAATGTTACCCCGAGAACAATTGTTGTTTTTGAAGGGTATTAATTGGGAGGAAATTATGCTTGGTGATAAGAAAGTTTTATTTTCGGGAATGCAGGCGACCGGAAATCTTACGCTTGGAAATTATCTTGGTGCCTTAAAAAATTGGATTACGTTGTCTGATCAGTATGAGTGTTTCTATTCGGTTGTGGATTTACACTCAATTACAATCAGGCAGGATCCGGCTGAACTTCGAAAGAGAGCAAGGGCGTTGCTTGCACTTTACATAGGCGCAGGTCTTGACCCTAAGAAGAATTGTATTTACTACCAGTCGCATGTTTCGGGACATGCGGAGCTCTCATGGATACTTAATTGCTTTACCTATATGGGAGAGCTTAGCCGAATGACACAATTTAAGGACAAATCGCAAAAACATGCTGACAACATAAATGCGGGACTGTTTACATATCCTGTTCTTATGGCAGCAGATATTTTGCTATATCAAACAGATGTTGTTCCAGTCGGAAGGGATCAGATGCAACATTTGGAAATTACCCGTGATATTGCAAACCGTTTTAATTCGATTTATGGCGATGTATTTACAATTCCTGAGCCATATATAGGAAAAGTCGGTGCCAGAATCATGAGCCTTCAGGATCCTTTAAAGAAAATGTCCAAGTCGGATGAGAATATTAATGCAAGTATTTATTTGTCGGATGATAGGGATACAATTATAAGAAAATGCAAGAGAGCAGTTACCGATTCACTGGCTTGCGTTCGTTATTCCGCGGAGCAGCCGGGAATCAGAAATCTTATTGATATTTATTCGGCATGTACAGGTAAAAAATCCGAAGATGTTGAGAAGGAATTTGACGGAAAAGGCTACGGTGACTTCAAACTTGCTGTCGGTGAGGCGGTTGCCGATGTATTGACACCGATTCAGGAAAATGTTAAGAAATTATCTGAAGACAAAGCATATATTGATGGTATAATTAAAGAGAATGCTGAAAAGGCAAATTACTACGCCAATAAAACATTATCCAAAGTTAAGAAGAAGGTCGGATTCCCTGAAAGAATCAGATGATTCTTCGGTATTTGTGCACTCAAGCGAGTCTTGAATTGGAGGTGAGATTTCATGGAAAATGAGAACGAGAAGACCCTGGATGAGATTATGGATATGCTTGAATTGCAGGAAGAAATATTGCAATTCACTCATTTTACAAATGAAGATGCGTATACTCTTGGGAATTTTATGGTGGAAGAGGCGAGAAAACGCGATTTAAAAATTGCTATCAGAATCATGCTGAACAGTGGCTTGTGTCTTTTCCAGTATGTTGCTGACGGAAAGAATCTGACAAATCAGAAGTGGCTTGAAAGAAAGCATAAGGTTGTGCTTGAAACCGAAACAAGCAGTTTGTATTTGTATGCCAAGCTAAAGAAAACAGAGCGCACTATGGCGGATGTTTTTCTTGATGAATTTGAATATGCCAATTCGGGCGGTGGATTTCCAATCCGAATGGAGGATTGCGGCGTAATCGGTTCGGTATGTGTTTCGGGTATGAACCATGTTGCCGATCATGATTTTGTAGTTAAATGTCTTGCAAAATATCTTCATACCGATGAGATACCAAGAATCAGAAAAATGTAACGGGTAAATTAATCATTCCGACCATAAACTGCAGGTTGGAATGATTTTTTTTATATCGGTGGGAACGGGAGCAGTTAATTTGAGCGGAATATTTGTAATCGGATGATTGAATTCCACTGAGTATGAATGCAATGCCTGTCTTTGAATATGATTGTAATTCGGATTGTATAGGAAATCTCCCGGTAGCGGGTGATTGATATGTTTAAAATGCACGCGAATCTGGTGGGTTCGTCCGGTTTGAAGATTGATTTTGGCAAGTGAATATGTTGTGGTGGTACCATCTGCGTTAGGATATTTCACGGAAGTGATTTTGGTGTATTCGGTAATTGCCGAATCACCTTTGCCAAAATCAACACATCTTTCAATAAGTGAACTTTCCTTGCGTGCGATTGGTGCAAGGATTACTCCGTCTAAGTCAAGCTCGCCTTCACAAACGGCAATATATGTTTTCCTGATTTTGTTTTCAAGAAGCATTTGCGACAGGAGAGATGAACTCAGAAGATTTTTGGCGACAACAACTACGCCGGTTGTATCACGGTCAAGCCTGGTAATACATCTGAAAATAATATCTTCGCCTTTACTAAGGCTGTAATACGTTACTGTATTTGCCAGAGTATTTTCATAGTTGTTGATTGACGGATGAATCGGCATATTGGAAGGCTTATTAAGTACAAGTAAATCCTCATCTTCATAAATAATATCGATTCCGAGATTTTTGGGGACTATTTCAGATTGCACAGGTTCTGAA
>JAZLIP010000048.1:0-2383 GCA_045617445.1 Lachnospiraceae bacterium
AAATTGAAAGATTAACCGGAATAAGTCGAAACATCATAAAAAGAGCATGCTACAATTTATAGAATTCATTAGACCTCAAGTAGATTAATAATACAAGAAAGTATTTCCGATATAAAAGACAACTTACGCCATTTGCAAAATTGATGTAACAGAATAATCAAAAAAGCTCTAATACAGTACTGTTTTCAATATAATGGGTTGATAAATCATTTTCTATTGCTCCTTACTGTTTCTTTCCTCGGAAAAAGATCTGATTCATATATATTTTCCCCGCAACCAAAGATACAACCACTGAGAATCCAAGAAGCAGCATAAAATAAAGCAATCCTGACAATTGGGTGATTTTTCCCAACAATATATCGGAAGGCAACACAAACGCACTTGTAAAAGGAATAATTCTAAGTATGCTATTGACCCAGCCGATTCCCTTCATAGGCAAAAACAAACTAATCAAATATCCTGCTACCGCAAGCAGCTGAAAATACGACATGTAATTTGCAACATCTTCTGTCTTATTTGCAAACGAACCGGTAGTGGCCGCAAGCATGCAATAGAATAGTATGGATGCAATAAGCGTAAGCATAAACAATACAATTGAAACTACAGAAAAAGCTCCCATACTGTTTGTTGCTTGTATTATCCGAATCACTTCAATGACATAGTTATCATAACCACTATATACAAAATTATCTGCCACAAAATCACCCAGGAAAAATCCCGTCGCAAATCCAAATACAATTGACAGCATTTGGACTACCGCCGATGATACTAGAGCCGTAATTTTTCCAAAAATAAGAGCATACGGGCGTGTAAAGGTGAGCATCATTTCCATAAGTTTGGAAGTCTTTTCAACGCTTACCGCATTTCCCATATTTATTCCGTATATCAGAATCACTAGGTACAAAATTATCGACAAGATCATGGGCAATATACTTTCCATAACCTCTTGCCCGACGCTTTTTTCCGAATCCCCTGCAAGCATTTTGTTTACAGAAACATAACTCATCACTATTTCAAGCTTTTCTTCTTCAATTCCGGATGCTTTTATCTTAGCATTATTAATTACGCCCGAAAAATCATCCAAGAACTCTTCTCCTTGCGACCTCGAAATTTCCGAATCCGGCGGTGTAACAAGCTTTACTTCATATCCTTCTTCGCTTTTCAAGATTTGCACAATAACATCGGCCGGACCCATTGCATTTTCTTTCGCATCCGAGTCGGGGGCGGGGTCTGTCCCCAATGTTCCCGAGTCGGGGGTGGGGTCTGTCCCCAATGTTCCCAATGTTCCCGTGGCTACCAGATTCTCAACCTCTTCTTCGCACTCAACAAACGAAACCTCGGGATATTTTTCACCTATTTCCTCTATAATCGAATAATCAAGCCCAGTAAGATTGCTATCATTTATCACAAAAACTTTCTCAATAGGCAGACAACTGTTTACGGATTGTTTTTGAACTAAAGCCATAATAATGCTAATCAGCATTGCTATTGCAAAAGCAATTGCCGTCATAATCAATGTTGTTTTTTTGAATTTACCCTTTGCAGTTTGCACAAACGTAAAGGAAAAAACATTTGTCCATCCCGCAAACAATTTTCTATTCATATATTTTCCTTTCTATGCTAAATGTTCTTATTCTTTGCAATACTAATAATATCCTTCAATTTCAGGACTTTTCCGTTATAGAAAATCATTGCTTCATAGACCTTTGAAGTGAAAATATACAGCGCAAAAGTTATTGCAAACAGAAGAATAATCGAAAGTACACCAACACCAGCTCCCACATTTCCCAAAATAATGTTTCCGGGAAGAACAAACGGAGCTGTGATAGGAATAAGACACATTGCAGAGATTATTTTTTTATCTACGTTTCCGCTCATTTGTGCTATGCACATTCCAATTCCGATATATGTTCCCAAAAGCAGAACAGTTTGATATATTTTCATTCCTTCTGCCATTTCCTCAAGTTTGGAAACAGATGCACCGGCAAGGCCGGCGAGAATTGCAAAAAACAGCACGCCCAAAATGATTATCAACAGACAAACAGCTGCCTCAGCTAAACTTAATTGCGAAAGACTTCTCACAAAGCTTACGACGGAATAATCCTGAGCTGAACCGGCATTTCCGAAAAGTTGCCCGCTAATAAATGAACCTATGCAAAATGATATAATCATCACCGCAAACTCAATTATCACCAGAACAAGGCTTGATAAAATCTTCCCCAAAATCAAAGCCATCGGCCTTACGTTTATCATAAGATATTCAATTACTCTGGTGGCTTTTTCAGTTACAATCTGGTTCGCAATTCTTCCTCCTGCGATGTTTACTATCATCATTACAAACAGAATTCCTCCCAAGAGAATTCCATATTCTGTCATGGTAATT
>JAZLIP010000049.1:0-4271 GCA_045617445.1 Lachnospiraceae bacterium
AATCATTTAATTACGATATTAACAATTCTTCCCGGAACATAAATTTCTTTAACGATGTTCTTACCTTCAATCGCCTTAGCAATACTCTCGTTTTCTTTAGCAAGTGCAAGCGCACTGTCTTTGTCTGCATCAATCGCAACAAGAACCGTCCCTTTAACTTTGCCGTTAACCTGAACGCCAATCTCAACAGAATCTTCCTTAATCGCATTTTCATCATACGTAGGCCAATTCTCGTAAGCGATTGTTGTTTCATGTGAAAGAATCTGCCAAATTTCCTCACCAATATGAGGGCAAATACATGAGAACATTTTTATAAAGCCTTCGGCATATTCTATAGGACATTTACCTTCTTTATAAATGGCATTCACAAAAATCATCATTTGTGAAATTGCAGTATTAAAGGCAAGCTTCTCATAATCATCAGTCACCTTCTTAACCGTTTGATTGTACACTTTATCAAGAGCACCGATGGTGTTATTTACAAGATTTTCAGAAACGGTAAAGAAATTCCATACTCGGTTAATAAAACGTCTTGCACCCTCTACTCCTTGCTGACTCCATGGCTTGCTGACTTCAAGTGGTCCCATAAACATCTCATATAATCGAAGTGTATCCGCACCGTATTCCTCAACAATATCACTTGGATTAACAACAAATTCCGGGAAACGCTTACCCATCTTAATTCCATTTTCGCCAAGAATCATTCCTTGATGTACAAGTTTTTTAAAAGGTTCTTTTGTTGGAGCAAGACCTTTGTCATATAAATACCGGTTCCATATACGTGAATACATCAAATGACCAACCGCATGTTCCGGGCCACCGATATACAAATCAACAGGCATCCAGTGCTTGAGCAGTTCAGGATTGGCAAATTCGTCCTCATTATCAGGATCGATATATCTAAAATAATACCATGATGAACCGGCAGATCCGGGCATCGTTGAAGTTTCACGAACGCCTTTCACACCATCTTTATCATACATTTTCCATTCAGACGCATTTTCAAGTGGAGCCTTGCCATTCTTTCCTTTGTAATCTTCAAGTTCAGGAAGAATCAAAGGCAATTCAGAATCATCAAGAACATGTATTTTACCATCTTCCGTATGAACAACAGGAACCGGCTCACCCCAATAACGCTGACGTGCAAAAATCCATTCTCTAAAATGATAATTAACCGTTGTTTTGCCAACTCCCATATCAACAAGTTTTTTTGTAATTGCTTTCTTGGCTTCTTCTACCGTTAATCCGGTAAACTCTTCGGAATTAATAAGTTTACAGCCTTTTCCAAGGTAATCCTGCTTTTCAAAAGCACATTCGAAAATATCTCTGCCTTCAATAACCTGAATCATATCAATATTGTGAGCAACAGCATATTCAAAATCTCTTTGATCATGTGCCGGAACTGCCATAACTGCACCTGTACCATAGCTTGCAAGAACAAAATCACCTATGAACATGCGTACTTCCTTGCCATTTACCGGATTTATACACGTAACGCCCTTAAGTTCGCAACCGGATTTGGTTTTGTTAAGTTCGGTTCTATCCATATCATTTTTCTTAAGTGTTTCATTAATATATGCCTGAACTTCATCCTTATTCTCGATTCTTGGCATAAGTTCTTTGACGATTGCCCCATCGGGTGCAAGTACCATAAAAGTAATTCCGTAAATTGTTTCGATACATGTTGTAAAAATAGAAAACTTTCCACCGCCAACGATATCAAACTCAACTTCAACACCTTCGGATTTTCCAATCCAGTTCTTCTGAATTTCCTTTGTTGATTGTGGCCAGTCAACTTCTTCAAGTCCTTCAAGAAGCTTTTCGGCAAAAGCTGGCTGATCAATTACCCATTGTTTCATATTTTTACGTACAACAGGAAAACCTCCACGTTCACTTTTTCCGTCAATAACTTCATCATTAGACAGCACCGTACCGAGTTCTTCACACCAGTTTACCGGCATATCTATGTACTTTGCATAACCATCAAGATAAAGCTGTTTAAAAATCCACTGCGTCCATTTATAAAATTTAGGGTCTGAAGTTGCAACCATTTTAGACCAGTCATAATCAAAACCAAGTTCTTTAAGCTGCTTACTAAATGTTTCTATATTTTTCTGTGTGAATCCATTTGGATGGTTTCCTGTATTTACCGCATACTGTTCAGCCGGAAGACCGAAAGAATCATATCCCATAGGATGCAAAACATTGTAGCCCTGCATTCTTTTCATTCTTGACATAATATCCGTTGCGGTATAGCCTTCCGGATGTCCTGCATGAAGTCCAACACCTGATGGATACGGAAACATATCAAGCGCATAATATTTAGGCTTACTAAAATTCCATACATCTGTTCTAAACGTGTTATTTTCTTCCCAGTAACTCTGCCATTTTTTCTCCACAACCTTGTGATTATAAGGAGTTGCCATTTTTCTACCTCACCTTCTGTATATAATATGCACCATAAAACGCCCACTTTCAAAAATGCTTGTAAACATTTGTCATCAAATGGCTGTATCCTGACACTTATTCAAACATTTACTAATTTTAACTATAATAAAATACACTGTCAAGCCGTTAATATAGTTGCATATCTTTAAAAAAATATTTCCCGAACCAAAGTCCGGGAAATATTGTATTAATTCATATTAATCTTCGCTTGTTTCATCTACAAGTTTACTTGCTCTTGCAGCAACTTCTTTCTCCTGAACATCCGAAGGTGCCTGTTCATAACGAGTGAACTCGTATTCATAAGTTCCACGACCACCGGTCATAGAACGAAGAACCGTACAATATCCAAACAAACCTGTAATCGGAATTTCCGCAGATACAACCTGCTTTCCACCCGAAACAGGATCCATACCAAGAACGCGGCCTCTTCGTTTGTTCAAATCACCCATTACATCGCCTGTATACGAATCAGGGACTGTGACTTTCAGAGTTGCAATAGGTTCAAGCAATATAGGTGTCGCTTCCATAAATCCTTTTTTGAATGCCTGAATTGTAGCCATCTTAAATGCCTGTTCAGATGAATCAACAGGATGATACGATCCATCATAGAGAATAGCCTTAACACCAACAACAGGATACGCAGCCATAGGACCTTTAAGAACCGATTCGGCAAGTCCCTTTTCAACTGCCGGGAAGAAGTTCTTCGGAACAGCACCACCTACGACAATCTGTTCAAATTCATAGGTTTTATCAACATCGCCAAGTGGTTCGAATTTCATCTTGACATGACCATACTGTCCGTGACCGCCGGATTGTTTCTTGTATTTTGCATCGACATCAGAAGTTTTCTTGATTGTCTCACGGTATGCAACTTTTGGCTGCATCAATTCGATTTCAACTTTGTATACATTTTGAAGTTTACTTGCAACTACTTCCAAATGCTGATCACCCATACCATAAATTAAGGTCTGATGATTCTCGGCATCATTAACATTTCTGAGTGTCAAATCTTCATGCATCATCTTCTGAAGCGCGCCTGAAATTTTATCAATATCGGCTTTGTTCTTAGCTTTATAACGCATATATGTATACGGCTTGCTTATTTCAGTACGTGCATACTGAATTGTTGTATTCTTAGTAGACAAAGTATCACCTGTTCTTGCGGCTGTAAGTTTGGCAATAGCACCTATATCACCGGCATGGAGTTCCGAAACTTCAATTGGTTTGTTTCCTCGCAGAACATACAGTTTACTAATCCTTTCTTCAACATCCTTGTCATTGTTATACAAAACATCATCTGCTTTAATTACACCCGAGCATACTTTGATAAGTGAATATTTTCCAATGAAAGGATCGACAATTGTTTTCCAAATAAAAGCTGATTTTGCCTTTGAGAAATCATAATTAGCTTCGAATATTTCGTTTGTTTTCACATTGATTCCCGCAATACTACGCGTATCAGGACTCTTGAAATATTTAATAATATCATCAAGCAATGTATAAACACCCTGACAAAGAATTGAAGACCCGCAAGTTACAGGAACAATGCTTCCGTCATTAATATTAGCCTTGAGAGCCGCTCTTATTTCAGCATCGGAAAAAGTTTCGCCGTTAAAATATCTTTCCATAAAATCTTCACTTGTTTCAGCAACAGTTTCCATAAGAATATCACGATATTGGCTCAAATTTTCTTTGTTATAATCAGGAATCGGGCATTCTTCAACCTTACCACCGGCAATCCATCTATTACCGGTTTCAGAAACAACATTGACATATCCTACGAATTTCTCATTTTCTCTTATCGGCAAATGGAACGGAGCAAT
>JAZLIP010000050.1:0-2794 GCA_045617445.1 Lachnospiraceae bacterium
TTCCTCCTCCGCCGCCACTTGGACTGTAATATACCTTTCCAAGGCCTGCGCTTCCTTCATGGAAAGACACATTAATTGTTATCCCAGAATAACTGGTCGCCATAATCTGCACTTTTCCATTGATAATTGAAACAACCATCAATGCAAGAGCAAGGATTATTGCAGATAACTTTTTTGAACGTTTCATATTATATTACCTCCTTAACAAATTATATTTATTCTTTATAAAATTCCGTCGCCTCCACAAGTTGAACAGGTACCATGCCCCTCACAAATAGGGCAAATATGTTTTAACTCTCCCTTACACCAAGAACATAGGAAAGTTCCCTGTCCATGGCATGCATCACACGACATGATTCCGCTTCCGCCACAATAGTTACAGGTAGCGCCATGACCGTCGTCTCCACTTCCTTTGCATCCATGACAAGTAATTTGAGCGGTTCCTTTACAAGTTCCACAGCTCTCCTGTCCATTATTACAGCGCTTACAATTTACAATTCCTACACCGCCACACTCTGCACAATTATTTCCCGTTCCATTACAATCAGGACACTTGGTTTCTGCAACTGTCTGTTCCACAGTTTCATCTACCTTAACAACAATGTTTGCTGTCATATCATTGGAAGATGTAACCTGTGCTACGGTCTCCTCCGCAGCCGCGTTTAAAGTTGTGATTGAGACTTTTTCACTTACCACTTCCTCAACAGTAACGGTGACATCCTTATTTTCTTTTAAGTATTCCTTATCGATTGCAGATTGAACCATCTTCTCTAGGCATTCGGTATAGCTAGTTCCAACTAAAGCCAATTCCTCATATGCATCTTTGGCATCAGCATTTAGATATTCAACTGCAAGAATATTATTGTCTTCATCTAGATACAAGCGCGCTTCAGGATTGATCGTTACAACAACTGCTGCCGCATATTCTGCAGGCGCAGTGAAATTTGCTTGATATTCTTCAAAGCTTCCCTCTTCCGGAAGATTTTGCTCCACCACCTGTGATTCTTGCTTTCCTGATTCTTTTTCAGAAGATTCCCCAGAATTACCTCCTCCACAAGCAACCAATTCAAAAGCTAGCACACAAAGCAGTAGAACACATAAATATTTTCTTATTTTGCTCATATTCCCTCTCCTTTTTTTGCCTTTCGCTTCACTTTTATAGTACCATTGTACCACCCCCCCCAATTCAAATTGCAAGAAAAAACAGCAAAATAAAAAGAGCGTAAATTATTAAATTAACTTCCCGTTTTTAAGGTATTGGGAATTTACCTTGAGAACATCCTAGGGGATGTGTTTGGTATATAATCTTTTCAACTGATATGGGTATGATAGAAAGGACATACACCATGAATAAATCAAGTGAAAAGAAATATGCTCATTTGACCTATAAAGATAGGTCTATAATTCATGAATTCCTTAACTATGGCTATTCATTTACTGCTATTGGTAACCGCATTCACAAAGACAGAACTACAGTTGCCAAAGAGATTAAAAATCATCGTTTTGTAAAACCATTTGGCAAGTCCAAAGTAATTTCCTGCACTAGCCTCAATAAGGCTCCTTATGTTTGCAATGGTTGCAAATCTATTGGAGACTGTTATAAACCTAAGCTGCTTTATGATGCTGCAATTGCTGACCATGAATATCGTCAGACGCTATCTTTGCAGCGTGCCAACCTTAAAGTTACAAAGGATCAGGTGGCTGCCATTAACGATGTCATTGCACCTTTAATGGTCCACAAACATCATAGTGTAAACCATGTGTTTGCATCGCATCCCGAGCTGTTACCATTTAGCAAATCTACTTTTTATAGATATGTAGATTTAGGTTTGCTTGATGTAAAGAACATCGATTTACAGCGTAAGGTTCGCTTTCGTGTCAAAAAGGAATATGACTATTCCCGTGAAAAGATTGACCATCAGTATCGTCTAGGGCGTCAGTATTATGACTTCCAAGATTATATGGAATTGCATCCACTGGCATCTATAGTGGAAATGGATACTGTTATCGGCACAAGTGGCGGAAAAGGTGGTAAGTGCTTCCTTACTTTACTCTTTAGGACATTCAACTTTATGCTGATTTATCTACTTCCTTACAAAAGAGTTCAGTATGTAAATGAAGTATTTCATGAATTAAAGAAAACGTTGGGAGATTTTGAATTTTCAAGATTATTTGAAGTAATTTTGACCGACAATGGAACAGAGTTCTCTGATCCTGAAAGCATTGAACTTTCCCTTATAAATGGAGAAAGGCTGTCAAATGTCTTCTTCTGCGATCCCAACGCATCCTGGCAAAAAGGTTCTATTGAAAAGAACCATGAGTATATAAGATATGTATTACCCAAAGGAACATCCTTTGCTGGCTTAACGCAAGAAGATTGCACCCTTCTTGCTTCGCATATCAACTCTGTGCCTAGAAAGTCACTTAACAACCAATCTCCATATGAAGCCGGACAGGGCTTCATTGGTATTGATAACATCAATAAATTCGGTATTTCTAGGATACCGTATGACGATGTTAACCTAAGTATTCGATTGCTTCGTAAGTAATTATAATTTCGCACCCATATCAGTCTTAATTACGAATCTTTGAAACGGGACGTTACTTCTATTCATTTTTAAGACTGCCGAACTTCCCGTTATTTAGCGTGCGAAAAAATCCTTACGAAAGTGACTTTATTATACATTTTTTATCAAGGTACAACAATTATTTACCAACAAACTCCCCGTTTACGGGAAGTTACAATGGGACAAACAATGATCGAAGTAATGGGAACTTCGCTCAAAATTTAACG
>JAZLIP010000051.1:0-5836 GCA_045617445.1 Lachnospiraceae bacterium
GGATACCGGCGAAATACTCGCAATGGCAAGCTATCCGGTATATGATCTTAATAATCCGTGGGATGCAACGGATATTACAGTTGAAATTCCGGAAGATTACGCTCGTGTAATACCAAAAGATGTTGTAGATGAAGGCAAGAATACAGATGAAAGTAAAACTGCCGATGAGAATGAAATGGCAGATGAAGAAAACAAAAATGACGAGGAAATTGAAACTGCTCAGAAGGGTAAAGTTGACATTTCGCCGACAACTTCGACAGAGGACGCGCAGACGCAGACGGCGCCTGCCGGTACCGAAAATGATGAAGAATCGGAAAAGGATACTGTTGATGCGGATAAAACTAAAACATATGAGGAAGCCTATGAGGAAGCCAAAATGGAAAGCCTCAATGCTTTATGGAAGAATTTCTGTATAACAAATACTTATGAACCGGGTTCTACATATAAACCGTTTACAATGGCTGTGGGACTTGAAGAGGGAATACTTACCGGAAATGAATCTTACAATTGTACAGGATCAAGGGCGGTCGGTGATTATAATATTCATTGCAATAACAGATTGGGACATGGGATTCTGACATTTTCGGGCGCATTGGAGCAATCCTGTAACTGTGCCTTTATGGATATAGGTGCAGCTATCGGTAAAACCCAATTCATGAAATATAATAAAATATTCAATTTTGGACTTAAAACAAACATTGATTTAACCGGCGAGGCAATGACAAATACATTGGTATTTGATACAGATTTGATGACACCTACGGATTTGGCGATAAGCTCTTTCGGACAAGGCTTTAATGTTACGATGATTCAGATGGTTTCGGGTTTCTGCTCGCTTATTAATGGTGGATATTATTACCAGCCGCATGTTGTTACGAAGATAACAAATGACGATGGTGCGACGGTTGAAACAATTGAACCGCGTGTGTTGAAACAGACTGTTTCGCAGGAAACTTCGGATAAAATAGTTGAATTGTGTAACAATGTTGTTTCGGAAGGAACAGGACATTCTGCAAGACCTGCAGGATATAGAATCGGAGGAAAAACAGGAACGGCGGAGAAATATCCTCGAAAGACAGGAAATTACGTTGTTTCGTTCATGGGATTTGCACCTTCCGATAATCCGGAAATTGTGATTTATACTGTTATTGATGAACCTAATGTTGCAAGTCAGGCATCTGCGAGATATGCAACTGTTCTTACAAGGGATATACTGACAGAAGTGTTGCCTTATATGCATATTTTTATGACGGAGGAACTTACTGAAGAAGAAAAGGCTGAACTTGATGAGAAACAGGTTTCTTTTGCAGTGGCATCTGATGCAAATCCTTCGGTTGAGAACGCTGAAGGTGTTGATGAAGAAAATTCCGAAAACGGTGAAGAATCTAATGAGGGTGACGAAGCTGATCAGGTTGTAAATTCAAATGCGGACGGAACGGTTATTGTACTTGAAAACAAACCACCTGAAAATGCGGAGGAAGAAGAAGCAATAATTCAGTTCGATGACGAGACGGGATATGCAATTGATCCTAATGGTGGGGAATTGCTCGATCCTGAAACAGGACGTCCGATAGATTCGAATGTATCAGATCTTGAATGACCGGGTGGAATTCGACCGTTCTTGCGGTGGGAACAGCAAATGTTCCACTACCACTGAATAGTAACATAAGATAAACTATATATAGATTTTATGATTGAAAAATCATCAAAATATACTATACTAGATAACGAATCTTGAAATTTGAACGCGTTATATTGATGTGAGATGAAATTGGAGGTTATTATGGATTTAGTGTCGTTGTATGCTTTATTTATCAGTTTTGCCATTACTGCTGTACAAGGCCCGTTTGTTATTCCGTATCTACGCAAGCTTAAAGTAGGACAGACTGTTCGCGATGATGGACCGCAAAGCCATCTTAAGAAAAACGGTACGCCTACAATGGGTGGAATAATGTTTCTTACGGGTACACTTATAACCTCATTGTTTTTTGTTAAGAGAAATCCTGAGATAATTCCGGTGCTTATGATGACTATAGGATTTGGGATTATCGGTTTTATAGATGATTATATTAAAGTTGTTTTGAAAAGATCGCTTGGTCTTAAAGTTTGGCAGAAATTAGTGCTGCAATTCATAGTTACAACAATGTTTGCATATTATATGGTTGCTATTGCGGGTACTGATTTGACTTTGATTGTTCCGTTTAGTGGCGGATATGCGATTGATATCGGAATTTTTGCAATTCCTTTGCTGTATTTGGCGGTTATTGGAACTGTGAACGGCTCGAATTTTACAGATGGACTTGATGGATTGGCATCCAGCGTTACCGCTGTTATTGCCGCATTTTTTGCCGTTGTTGCGTTTGTGTACGGTAGTGGTGTTGCACCTGTTGCTATTGCATTTGTCGGTTCATTGCTTGCATTCCTTTTGTTCAATGTGCATCCTGCAAGTGTGTTCATGGGCGATACGGGCTCTCTTGCACTTGGTGGATTTGTTGTTTCGGCAGCATATATGCTTAATATGCCGATATTCATTGTTATTGTTGCTTTTGTTTATATTTTGGAAGTTGCTTCGGTAATTATCCAGGTTAGCTATTTTAAAATTTCGGGTGGAAAACGTGTATTTAAGATGGCACCTATTCATCATCATTTTGAACTTTGTGGGTGGTCCGAGACGCGAATTGTTGCGGTATTTACAATAATTACCATTTTGTTGTGCGTTTTGGCATATATCGGATATTGATTTTTATACAGAAATGTGGAGTGGATTATGAAAGATAAGAAAACGCTTGTGATTGGGACCGGAATTAGTGGAATCAGCGCCTGCAATTTGCTGACAGCTAAAGGAAAAAAGGTAATTCTTTTTGATTCTAACGATAAATTGAATGGTGAAGACATTATTCAAAAGCTTGACAAACCGGAATTGGCAGAGGTGATTCTTGGCACTTTGGAAGATGATGTGGTAGCTGATTTGGAATGTGCTGTTTTGAGTCCCGGAGTTCCGATTGATTCTGCTATGGTATTGATGCTTATGGAAAAGGAAGTTTCGATTTTGGGAGAAATTGAGCTTGCTTACCTATATGAACAGGGAGAACTTATTGCCATCACGGGAACGAATGGGAAAACTACGACAACAGCTCTGGTCGGTAAGATTGTGAGTGATTATTATGATAAGGCTTTTGTGGTTGGTAATATAGGCAATCCTTATACGAAAGAGGTTGTGAATACGAATAAGGAATCTGTTACGGTTGCTGAAATCAGTAGCTTCCAATTGGAAACAATCAGTACTTTCAAACCTCATGTGAGTGCAATTCTTAATATAACACCCGACCATCTTAATAGGCATCATACTATGGATAACTATATTGAGGTCAAAGAGAATATTGCAATGAATCAAAATAAGGATGATTTTATTATTCTTAATTACGATGATGAAATTCTTAGAAAATATGCGTCCGTTACTACTGCAACTCCCATTTTCTTTAGCTCGTCCGATGAACCCTGCGAGGGCTTCTTCTATAGAGATGAAACGATTTACAAGAAAGCCGATGGTGAGATAATTCCTCTTATTAAGGCTGATGAGATGAAAATTATCGGAGTTCATAATATGGAAAATGCAATGGCGGCAATTGCTATGACGGATGCATTTGGGATTCCGATTGAAAATATACTTGCTTCGGTTCGTGAATTTGTGGCAGTGGAACACAGAATAGAGTTTGTTGCTGAGAAGAATGGTGTGAGATTCTATAATGATTCTAAGGGGACAAATGTTGATGCGGCTATAAAGGGTATTCGCGCAATGAACAGAAAGACATGTCTTATTGGTGGCGGATATGATAAAGGCTCTGAGTATGATGAATGGATAGAAGCCTTTGAAGGAAAAGTTAAAAAACTTGTTTTGATTGGCGCAACCAAGCATAAAATTGCTGAATGTGCGCAAAAACATGGATTTGAAGATGTGGTTTTGGCTGATACATTCAAAGAAGCTTTTGATATTTGCGTGAATAATGCCTGCCCGGGGGATGCGGTGTTGCTTTCGCCTGCATGTGCAAGTTGGGGTATGTTTGAGAATTATGAGCAACGTGGCAATATTTTTAAGGAGTATGTAAATCGCTTATGAATCAAATGAATCGAAAAGGAGCTTCATTTAAAAATAAATCTTTTTTTGATTATTCATTATTGTTTATAGTCATTTTTTTGCTTTGCTTTGGACTTGTTATGTTGTATAGTGTAAGTTCCTATGAAGCAACTTTGAATTTTAACGGAGACTCGGCCTACTATCTGAAAAAGCAAATGCAAGCTACGGTTGTAGGGCTTTTTTGCATGGTACTTGTGATGATGATTGACTATCATTTCTGGCAAAGGTTTTTGTGGGTTGCATATGGAGTTTCCGCAGTATTGATTTTGGCAGTTTTGTCACCGCTTGGTTACGAAGTTAATGGTGCAAGAAGATGGCTTAGAGTAGGTATGTCTCTTCAACCGGCGGAAGTTGCGAAAGTAGGAATGATTATTTTCTTTGCTTCATTTATATGTAAAATGGGTAAGGGGATTTTGACACTTAAGGGCGTGCTTACTACTCTTGGATTTGCGGCACCGATAGCAGCAATGATTTTGATAATTACCGATAATCTTAGCTCTGCCATTATCATTTTTGGGATTGGTTTTGTAATGGTGTTTGTTGCTACACCAAATTATAAGGAGTATATTTTACTTACTGTCGGGTTACTGTCGGTAGCAGTGCTTTTTGTCTTTTTGGTCAAGAAAGGTGTTCTTACATCTGAAATGTCTTATCGTTTCGGCCGTATTGAAGCATGGCTTAATCCGGAGGCCTATTCTTCGACAACCGGTTTTCAAACATTACAGGCGCTTTATGCAATAGGTTCAGGTGAAATATTTGGCAAGGGTCTGGGACAAAGTATGCAGAAACTTGGTTTTATACCTGAGGCACAGAATGATATGGTATTTTCTATTATTTGTGAAGAGTTGGGTCTGTTTGGAGCGGGCGCAATTTTGTGTTTGTTTTTCTTACTTATATGGCGTTTTTTTGTTGTTGCCAATAATGCTGAAGATATGTTTGGGGGATTGCTGGTAGTTGGTGTTATGGCGCATATTTCTTTGCAGGTGATTTTTAATGTTGCGGTTGTAACGAATTTGATACCCAATACCGGTATTACCCTTCCTTTTATAAGTTATGGTGGTTCGGCGGTGGTTTTCCTGCTTATAGAAATAGGCCTTGTGTTAAGTGTTTCGAGAAATATAAAAGTTCGAAACAATTCGAATTAAGGAGTGTTTCATGGGAGTAGATTACTCGGCTAATCCAAATAGAAATAAAGGTTCTTCAAAAATTCTGATTATTTTTTTTCTTGCTTTTTTTCTGATTCTTGCGGCTGTTGTGGTTGTGAAGTATAAATTTACAATTACTACTGTTACGGTAACCGGAAATAAACATTATTCCGCGGAAGAAATTGAAGATTTTGTAATGTCCGGGAAATATGGATATAATTCAATTGTTTTATATTTGAAATGCAGAAGCAACAATATAGGACAGATTCCTTTTGTGGAAAAAATGGATGTTGATGTTGTTTCACCGACCGAGGTGCGAATTCAGGTTTATGAAAAAGCAGTTGCGGGATATGTTGAATATCTTGGACATTATTTATATTTTGATAAGGATGGTATTGTTGTAGAGAGTTCGACAAGACAAATGGATGGCGTTCCGTTTGTTACAGGTCTTCGGTTTGATCATTTGAGCTTGCATGAGAAATTGCCTGTGGAGAATGAGAATATTTTCAAATTGGTTTTGAACATTACTCAGCTTCTTACAAAATATGAAATTGCT
>JAZLIP010000052.1:0-5196 GCA_045617445.1 Lachnospiraceae bacterium
ATATATCAAGTACTCAACTACAGTTTTGGTATATGTTCTTCTTATTTATCTTCTATATATTATATGCACTGATAAAACGTGTTCCGATAAGAACAAGTGCACTCAAAAACAAATGGATTTGGCTGCTCAGTATTATGTTTGTAATTGCAGACAAAGCATTATTTGTTGCAAACGGAATGTCCGACAGCAAAGTTACTGTCATGACACTCATAAAGCAAAGTTCCGTACTTGTAACCATATTGGGTGGCAAATTCATATTCAAAGAAAAAAATATACTGCACAAATTACTTTGTGCAGTAGTAATAACTATCGGAATCATACTCGGAATTCTGTAATTATTTAGTAACCTGTAATTTTACATTTTCTGTCAATCAAGTTTAATCCCCTTAAGCAGCGAATACAATCCTGTACCTACCGATTCGTTTGATGCATATTTTTCGAGTTCCAAAGATGTTTCTTCCGAACTTTCCCCAAAAACATCTTCAGCCGCTTTTATACTCAAGCTGATCTTACCGTCATTGGTGTTAAGGAGTTTGACTTTTACTTTATCCCCAACCTTAAGAACCTCTGATGGTTTCTTTATTCGCCTCTCACATATTTGCGAAATATGAACAAGTCCGCTCAATCCTTCACCCAAATCCACAAACGCTCCAAAAGTCTGAAGGCTCTCAACCGTTCCCTGCATAATACTTCCGGGCACCAACATCGCAACCTTATGGTTTCTCTCTTCAGTCATCTTCTCCTTAAGAATATCCTTGGCAGATAAAATCAATTTATTTTTCTCTCTGTTTACCTCGATAACACGAACAGTCAGCTTACGATTCATATACTCTTCCGTGTTTTCAACGTAAGAAACATCAAGACCCGAGGCCGGTATAAATCCTCTGATACCCTCAACATAGCAAATTGCACCCGCAGGAACAGTTTCGCAAATTTTAACCGCTACATTTTTCTTGGAATTCTTCATTTCTTCAAGAACGTCCCACGTCAAAACCGCATTCGCTTCTTTTCTGGAAAGCAGGATATTTCCCATTCCATCGTCTGTTTTCACGACAGTAGCCTCAATTTCATCTCCTATACGCACATCATCAAGCACCGAAAAATTCGGATCGTCGCTCATATCCTCAACTTTAATTATCCCTTGAGTATAATATCTTAAATCAAGTGTAACCTCTTCATCACTAACGTCAATTACCGTTCCCTTAATCACATCTCCCTCACTGATTTTGCGAAAAGATGCCTCAATTTCCTTTTCGTAATCCTTCATTGATTCTTTAACTTCATTTGTTGAATTCACATTCACATTTACATTTTCCATTCACTCACTTCTCCATTGATTATTTTTGTAAAAACATTTCCGTCGAAAGATATCTCTCTCCCGTATCCGGAAGCAATGCAACAATATTCTTACCTTTGTTTTCAGGTCGTCTGGCAAGGGTCAATGCCACACTGACAGCTGCCCCCGCTGTAATTCCAACCAAAATTCCTTTTTCAGTTGCCATTAATCTTCCATATTTATAAGCATCTTCATCAGTAACGCAAAGTATCTCATCAATAACAGTCATATCGAGTACTTTAGGAACAAATCCTGCTCCAATGCCCTGTAATCCGTGTTTTCCGGGTTCTTTTCCTGACAAAACAGCCGAATTTGCGGGTTCGAATCCGACAATCTTAACGTCTTTCTTCTTATCTTTAAGATACTTACCGGTTCCCGAAATCGTTCCGCCGGTACCTGCCCCGGCAACAAAAATATCAACATTCCCATCAAGTGCCTCATATATTTCAGGTCCGGTAGTATTATAATGAGCCATCGGATTCGCCGGATTATCAAATTGACCGGCAATAACGCTTCCCGGAGTCTCCTTCTTAATTTCTTCGGCTTTCGCAATCGCCCCGTTCATTCCTTTACTGCCCTCAGTAAGAATCACTGTCGCACCATAAGCTTTCATTAAATTAATTCGTTCAACCGACATTGTATCCGGCATGGTAATTACCAACTTAACACCACGGCTTGCACAGATTGCCGCAAGTCCTATACCCGTATTTCCGCTTGTCGGTTCAATAATGACTGTATTTTCCGTTAATTCGCCGTTTTTTTCAAGTTCGCATATCATATTTCTAGCAACACGATCTTTCGCGGAACCTGCCGGATTAAAACACTCCAACTTAAGATACACATTTGCATCAAGCTTTTCGCCGCCTATTTGCGCCAGCTTAATTAACGGTGTATTTCCTACCAATTCTTCAACACTTTCCACTACTCTCATATCAACTCCTCCTCCTCTCTGTAAGTACTATCCACTCATCAAGCGTCAATGGTTCGTAGTCGGAATATTTGCAAAAGCAATTTATCATATTACAGGGAACTTTCCTACTATCCCCATTAAAATCCGGATATTGCGTATTTCGGACACTTTCAACAAATTCCGAAATTATTTTCTCATCATGGGTGTCATGAACATGCCCATAAAGCATATATGTATGCGGAATGTTACCTTTGTCTAACTTATACTGACCATTATAACATATAATCGGATAATGGCTAAGAATAACCCTTCTTCCGTTATCATGCATTTCCTCGTAATCCTTCACCCAGACAAAGCGATCAAGATTAGTCTTTCTGTAATTCAGAAATCTGTCATGATTCCCGCGGATCAGGTAAAGTTGACCGTTAATACGTTCCAGTATTTCATTAGTTTCCGTAGCATTTCCAAATGAAAAATCGCCAAGAATCACTACCTGATCTTTCTTGCCAACCCGCGCATTCCATTTAGAAACGATATATTCATTCATACACTGCACATCCGCAAATCCACGTTTGTCCATTTTTTCATTCATGGCAGCATGGTAAAAATGCAAATCAGAAATATAAAATCGCATTCAATTTCTCCCCCAAGTTACCGGCATTGATTCATGTATCGATCCCATGTAAACATAATATTGCATCCTTTTATTCTAATTTCATACATTTTCGGTGCAACCTCATCACACGGAATTTCAAATTCCAGAGAATAAAGCTTCATACTATCCTGTAGTTTCTCTTCATGAACAGAATATAAATACGCCGTAGCAGAAGTTTTAATCAAATCAGTGATTTCTTCCATACCGTTTTGTTCCAAAACTTTATCATCTTCCTGTTCCAGAAGTACATTATTTGCATCATACCTTTTAAATCCTACTTTAATACATTCTTCAATTGAAGCATTTTCAATTTCCATATATGCAGTACCGGCATAACTTTTGGTGCAGTTATCATTCTGGGAATTGCTTTCAAGCACAATCAATGCTTCCAATTCGGCAATCAATTTTCCGCCCTTGTTTTCCAAAGAAATTACTTCGCAATCATCAAAAGCAAATTTGTCAACTTCGTTTACCGATTTAAAAATCATCCAACGCCAACCTTTCTCTATATCATTTAATGTTACTGCTTCGTCCCCGACCGTAGCAAGCAAAAATGTATGCCTGCCACAGAATAGTAACCATTTAATACATAGTAGGCAGCCGTTTCACAGATTCTTCTGTGCCGGCTGCCTACCATATACATCAATACTTTAGATTACACTTCAATGATTAGTACAAACATTTCCAAATAACCACACTTATGCAAAGTTTACGATACAACCTGCAAAAACAATCAAGCAACAAAGTCCTTAAAAACAACCGAACTAGGTCAAAACAATATTATTTATACAAGCTCTAAGCTTTCTCTCGTTGCCCTCATACTCGATTAAGCCCTTCTTATATGCTTCCTCAAAAGTATACTTCATGTCACACATATCAATCAACACTTGCGCAGTGGTAGTAATTATTCCATCATGATCGTAATAATCATAAGGCTCAACAGTCATCTGACGACCGGCAATCTCAAAATAGAAAACGCCTTCCGCTTCACCCTGTATATTAACTTGCATTGCTATGTGCTCAAAAATATTGCGGACATCAGCATATTCAAATACATCTCGTACCCTTTGAACAACTTCCATGTATGTCATATTAATCACCACCTTCTAAAATCCAAATTCCGGACAACGTTACAACAGCATCCGTAAATGCATATCAAGCGTAACACTTAATTTATCCTTACAAATACATTCTAGCAGATAATCGCAAATTTCAAAAGACACAAATGCAATATTTTCATTACTATTTGATTTATACGCACCCAACAATCAAAAGATATATATTGAATTTTTCCAAAAGTCTGATATCATAGGCTAATACATCAAAAATGGTTATACGCAGCAGCATGATTCGCGATTGAATCCCGTTAAAACAGAAAGGAAGGTTAAAATGACTTTTGAGGCATATATAAATCCCGATTTCACACTGTCTGACAAATTATTCTATTTCACAATCTGTCTTGCAGGCATACTTTTTTCCATAATAATAATCTACATTTATGTCCGAATAAAAGCAGCAAGGCTGAGTAAATACGAACGTGCGGTGTATATTTACGAAGCAACCGGAAATCTAACCGAGAAATTTTTCGAGATGCTTATTTCGGCGACTTCCATTATGTCCTTTGCCTGCGCATATATTATTGTCAATCATGTGTATCAGTTAGCTTCAGTCAGCGGCCGGTATCAGAATTTTACAAAGCTTTGGGAAAGCGGCAAAGATTTTCTTCTGCTTCTCATGATTTGTTTGTCCTGCCTTCTTAATACCTTATTGGATAAATGTATCATTCGTCTTAAATTAATAAGTCGCGAAGATATCGCCTCCCTACGACTACTGGCAATGTTTTATGTAATAGTGATTCTGCTTTATTTAAACAATATCGGAGATGAAAGCGAATACAGTCCCGTAATGCTCTACTATTTGGGATTAATGATTGGACGCTTCGTATATTTCGACGCATCATTCAAAGATTTCGTTAATGCAATAGTAAATGCCTTCAAGAACATCGGACTCATGCTTCTTGGTTTACTCCCGGTTGCAATTATTTCAAGCATTGGATTTGACTTGAATTTTCTCCTCGAAAGGAACTATTTCATAGTCGGTGTTTTCTACACACAACTTTTTCTTCTGCTGAGTGTTTTTCTGATTCACACCACAAAGCTCATACGTTTAATTGCACGCAAGCCGAAAAATTACGACAAGCTCTACGAATGTAATGAATATGATGAAGAAGAATATGACGAAGACGTATATGAAACAAATCTCGAATATATTGATTTTGACGAATATGAAGAATAA
>JAZLIP010000053.1:0-9132 GCA_045617445.1 Lachnospiraceae bacterium
TATGTCGTATCGTAAATCGTACGTAGAAAAATGGGAGCCTATTGATAATATTGCAGGTTTTGATGTAAGACCGGGATTATTTGATCGCTCGGGGGCGAATGTCTATGGAAATGGTGTGAATTTTACAATATCGTCAATGCAGGCAACCTCATGTACGTTAGTTCTTTTTGAACATCGTGCCACCGAACCGTTTGCAAGATTGCCTTTTCCGCAAAATTACAGAGTCGGAAATGTTTTTTCGATGTTTATTTTTAATTTGGATATTAAAAATATTGAATATGCGTATTCTTTTGACGGACCTTATGAACCCGAGAAAGGGTTGATTTTTGATAAAGACAAATATATTCTGGACCCTTATGCAAGAGCGATTGTCGGGCAGAATGTATGGGGAGATAAAATCGATGGCAGTGATTTCTACAAAGCACGCGTAGTACATATGGATTTTGACTGGGGTGATGATTATCTTCCTTATATCAAGATGCAGGATTTGATTATTTACGAATTACATGTCAGAAATTTTACCGTTGATCCATCTTCCAAGGTAAAACATCCGGGTACGTTTAGAGGACTTATTGAGAAAATTCCGTATCTTGTTGAACTTGGTGTTAATTGTGTCGAATTAATGCCGGTGTTTGAGTTTAATGAAATGCTTAATGTTCGTGTGGTTGACGGAAAAACACTTTATGAATGCTGGGGCTATAATACAACCGGATTTTTCGCTCCGAATACTTCATATGCTTCCGGGTCGGAGTACAATCATGAGGGAAGAGAATTGAAGGAACTGATTCGTGAACTTCACAGCAACGGTATTGAAGTTATTCTTGATGTTGTGTTGAATCATACCGGTGAAGGTAATGAGCAGGGTCCGTTTTTCTCATTTAAGGGAATAGACAACAATATTTATTATATGCTTACGCCGGATGGCAAGTACTACAATTTCAGCGGTTGCGGTAATACACTTAACTGCAATCATCCGATTGTGCAACATTTAGTACGTGAATGTTTAAGATATTGGACAGTTTACTACAGGGTTGATGGTTTCAGGTTTGACCTTGCATCAATACTTGGACGTAATGAAGACGGTTCACCCATGAGTAAGCCGCCACTTATTCAGAGTCTTGCTTTTGATCCGATACTTGGTCAGGTTAAGTTGATAGCCGAGGCGTGGGATGCCGGTGGTTTATATCAGGTTGGTCAATTTCCGTCATGGAACAGGTTTTCTGAGTGGAACGGGAAATATCGTGACGATATAAGACGTTTTCTTAAGGGAGATGACGGAATGGCAGAGGCTGCCGCGATTCGACTTGCAGGGTCATCGGACTTGTATCCGATTGATATTGAATCAAACAGAAATGCGTCTGTGAATTTCTTGTCATGCCATGATGGTTTTACGCTTTATGATTTGTATGCCTACAATGACAAGCATAATGAGAAAAACGGTTGGAATAATACCGATGGCGCCAACGATAACAATAGTTGGAACTGCGGTTTCGAGGGTGAATGTGAAGATGAAAGCGTCAATTCACTTCGAATAAAGATGGTTAAAAATGCATTTGTTGCATTGATGATGAGCCGGGGAACACCGATGTTTTATGCCGGCGATGAATTTCTTAACAGTCAGTACGGAAACAATAATGCTTACTGTCAGGATAATGAAATCGCTTGGCTTAATTGGAATTTGCTTCAGAAAAATAAAGATGTGTTTGAGTTTTTTAAGTTTATGATTGGTTTCAGAAACAAGCATGTGGTAATAAGACGTAATCAGATGCCTTGTTCATTTGGGCTGCCTGAAATGAGTATTCATGGTATACGTCCTTATATGGATTCCTTTACCTACGAAAGTAAACAGGTAGGTATAATGTATGCAGGTGTTGTAAATAATAAAGACGATGTTGTTTATGCTATTTTTAATGTATATTGGGAAGATATTGAGGTTGAACTGCCTTCTCTTGAAGGTCATGGAAAATGGGTACGTGTTGTTGATACGGGATTGGCAGAACCTTTAAAAAGAGTTACAATTTCAGGGAACAAATATGTTCTCAAGGGTAGGAGCTCGTTAGTACTAGAAATGTCTGTATTATTCAGTGGTAGATCAAAACACTTGCTGGTTTGATCGTAAGAACATGATTCAATGGCAAAAATGCATTACCGAAGGTAATCACGCATGCATTTTTGCTTGTTACTGGTCAGGGACTGAACAGTAACGAAATGTCGGTATGAGAGGTAATGGATATTAAAGTAAATGATACGGTAATTAACAGAATTAGGAAAAGTTATCTTCTTTTTTGCGCGATTGGGATTGCACTTGGCGTTTTGCTGGTTTCGGAAATTGTCAAGACAAATCAACTTGGTCGGGAATTAAGTGAGTATCAGAATCGATACATTGTATACACGCAGGCTGCTGCGACAATCAGTGAGGGTTCATCTATCCTTACAGAACAGGCGCGGTATTTTGCTGAAACAGGTAATGATAAATATCTTACAAATTACTTTACTGAAGTCGAGGTTGATAAACACAGAGAAAAAGCGTTCATTCTCATAGAAGATATAGCGGATGAATATGATGCGTACAATCATCTTGGTTCGGCAATGAACGAATCGGATGATTTGGTTGAGATGGATTGCCATTCAATGGCACTTGCGGCACGTGGATACGGATATGACTTAGATACTCTGCCCGAGAAAGTTATATATTATGAGCTGTCCGAATTTGAGAAAGAACTTGATGCGGATGCGCAGAAGGATGCGGCAAAGAAATTGCTCAGTAACAAACTTTACGTCAAACGCAAGGCTGAAATGGACGGAGAGCTTGAAGATTTTTTGAATGTAGCAACCAATAGTATAAATGTTTCGATTCTTAATGTTTCTGACAAGATGACTTTGTCTGTCAAATATCAGTATATTTTGATTGCGGCACTTATAATTCTGATTTTTGTGATTGTATTTATTTTGAGTAAATCCAACAAATTGTCGCAAGAATATTGTGATAAGCTCGGAAAGAGTGAGAATGCATTGAAGGATAAAGACGCGCAATTGCTTGAAGCCGAAAAGATGGCTGATGCTGCGCAGAAAACAAAGAGCGAGTTCTTTGCGAGAATGTCATATGATATAAGAAATCCGATTGATGTTATTATGGGTATTTCAGAACTTGGCAAGAGGCATTACAAGGATAGCTCAAGGGTAAAAGGATATTTCGAAAAAATAAACAGAAGCGCTGATGAACTTATGATTATGATTGACGGAGTTCTTAACATGGGACGTGTCGAGAGGGGCATGGTGTCGATGCGTAAGAATCCGATGACCATAACCGGTTTTATGGACAATTGCCTGAATGTTTTGCAATCGCAAATCAGTGAATCGAGTCTGGTAATCATACGTGAATACGGAATAACGGAAAATGTTCCGGTGCTTGGTGATGAATTCTATCTTCGTAAAATATTTATGTGTATCATTGAGAATGCTATCAGATTTACGAAAAACGATGGAAGAATTACCGTAAAAATAGCGGAAATGGAAAAAAATAAGAGTTATGTAAAATACCGTTTTGAAGTCGAAGATACCGGCATCGGAATGAGTGAGCAGTATCTTGCACATTTGTTTGACGGTTTTTCGGGTGGAAGAGAGGAACCTGACGGTGCGGATTCCGGAGTCGGAATGAGCATTATGAAAAAATATGTTGAAATGATGGGCGGTACGGTTGAGGCTGAAAGTGTATTGAATCGCGGTTCTAAAATCAGTGTTAATTTGAAGTTTGATATTTATACGGACATGGATATGATTGAAGATCTTGAGGAAGTTAAGCGACTTGACGGTATTAACATTTTGCTTGTCGAGGATAATGAAATTAACCTTGAGATTGCACGAGAACTTCTTGAAGACGAGGGCGCGAAGGTTATTCCTGCCGAAAACGGTAAAATTGCGGTTGAACTTTTTGAGGAATCAGATGAAAACAGTATTGATGCGATTCTTATGGATATTACAATGCCTGTTATGGATGGATTTGAAGCTACAAAGCGTATCAGGGCGCTGAAACGTTCAGATGCGGGAACAGTATCCATAATTGCTATGACTGCGAATGTTATGGACGAGGATGTACATATGACAGAGGAAGTGGGAATGAATGAGCATGTTTCCAAGCCTGTGGATGTATCTGCTCTTGTAAGGACAATTCTTTCATGTGTACGTAAGAAAAGCTCGGATCTTGCTGAATTACTTGAACGGGCGCTTAAGGATGCCAATACGGATGCGCTTACCGGTATCAAGAATCGTAATGCATTTAATCTTGCAATATCAAATATTGATATAGAAATACAAAATAAAAAGAACCCGGAATTTGCATTGGTTATTTGCGATGTCAATGCTCTTAAACATGTAAATGATAATCTTGGACATGAGAAGGGTGATGTTCTTATCTTAAATTCGTGCAAGAAAATATGTAAATTGTTTGCACACAGTCCTGTGTTCCGAATTGGCGGTGATGAGTTTGCAGCTATTTTGCGGGATAGTGATTACGAAAGACGCGATGAAATAATGCAGGAAATCATGAACGAAATGACTGAAGATAATTTCGACAAGGATGATGTAAACAAAGTATCCTTTGCAGCCGGTATGGCAACCTTTGATTCCGATATCGACAGGGATTGCAGTGATGTATTTAAGCGTGCCGATGCAAACATGTATATTCATAAGCGCTTGGTTAAGGGTGATGACGAAATCAGGTAGGATTGACTATTGAAAAACAACTCAGAAACCATTACATTTAATTGAAAATGTGACGTATTTCTTGTATACTGATATAAGAACATAAATGGGGATGCGGTTGGTTACCGGTAGGGACTGAACAGTAATTGTGGTTGCCTTTGACTTGGCATTGGGTCGTATTGGAAGGTAGGGTGTTTATGAAAAGATTAAGTATAAAGATTCTTTCAGGAATTCTTGGTATCTGCTTGTTTATAGGAACGGGTGTCGTGAATGTGCATGCAGATACTTTTTTGTGTGCAGAATCAAAGGATGTTGCAAGCGTTGTTCTTGAAAATGTTTCCGAAGGTTCTGATGTATACAATTTTGACGAAAAGGTTTCGGAAAGTAATGACTATACAATGACTGATGGTAACGAAAATAAGGAAACAGATACCAAAACGGCTACCGTTTATGAAAGAAATGAGGATACGCAAGAAATATCGACCGAATTGGAAAGTGATTGTTTGAACGCTTCGGATATTTTGAACGGGGAAGAGATTGCCATTGATGGATTCGATGTTATCAAAGACAATGATGTAGTATATGTGAATTATGTTAATCCGGAGTATGTAAATGACGTGGATTCCGATGTAGGGGATATACGTCTCTTAGATGATTTCTGCATTGCCACAGATAGTTTTGAAGTTAAGAATTATACCGAACTTGTTGAGTGCGTAACCAATGCGATGGTTAATAGATCCACTGAGTTTAGTGCTGTGTTTCCTGTATCAATCGTTGGTAATGTTACGATGAGTGACTTCGCGGTAAAATTAATAAATGATGCATTTTACGATGATGGAGTTACAACAAATCCAAAGGGCGGAGATTACTTACTGTTAAATCTCAGCAATTGGAAAATGCTATGTGTGTGTTCGAACAATGAATACAGGATAAAATTTACAATTAATTATCTTACAACCGCATCACAGGAGGCGATGGTTGATAGAGTAATTAAGGAACTGATGGAGCATGAAGCCTACGATAAGATGAGTGATTATGACAAGGCATTAAAGATTCATGATTATGTTTGCTCACTGGTTGAATATAAGAATGAAAACAGCCTTTCACATTCAGCTTATTCAGCCTTGTGTAATAAGAAGGCAGTATGCCAGGGATATGCTTCTCTTTACTATAGATTGTGTCGTGAAGCCGGATTACCGTGCAGATGCGCTACAGGGTCGGTTGATAATGAAGCTCATGCATGGAATTTCGTACGAATTGAGAACAAATGGTATTTTGTTGATACTACTTTTGATGACGGATTACGATCTGATGATTATTTTCTGAAACCGGAGAGTAGTGTCAGGAGTCATGTGCGTACGAATCTTAAGAACTTTTTTGATAAAACAACAAATGTGTTGGCAACAACAAGTTATGTAGCTACGCCGCTTATTTCGGTGGGAAAGACACCTCAGGTTATAAAAGCTTCTGAAATGGTATACAATATTGCATTTGATAAGAATGGTAGCAGTGCAGTTGCAAATACTCCTGCAATCAGCAGAATCAAGTTTGATACGGAAGTAAAATTGTACGATATCTCGGCTATTTCCAGACCGGGCTATACTTTCAAAGAGTGGAACACGAAATCTGACGGAACCGGTAAAGGATATGCTGCGGGAACTTTGGTCAAGAAACTTGCAAGCATCAATAATGAAACAATTACTTTGTATGCAATATGGAATCCCATAGCGTATAAGGTTAATTACGTACTTAACGGTGGTGTGAACAGCACTAAGAATCCTACCACACATACGGTAGCCAAGTCGGTTTCTCTCAGAAAACCTACCCGTGAGGGATACAAATTTGTCGGTTGGTATGTAAACCCTAAATTCAGCGGTAAGAGATATACAAGTATTATCAAGAGCACTTCCGATATTACTTTCTATGCTAAATGGAAACCGATTGTATATACAATCAAATTTAATGGCAATTCCATAAAGGCCGGTGGTGTTACCGATAGAACAAGAACTATGGCAAAGCTTGAATATGATAAGACATATACTCTTAAGGAAAACCGCTATGTAAGTAAAGCGGGTAAAAAGTTCCTTGGGTGGAATACTCGGGCAGACGGAAAAGGAACAAGTTATTCAAATATGGCGCAGGTTAAGAATCTTATGAGCAAGAATAAGAAAAGTATTACCCTTTTTGCACAGTGGGGTAATTAAAAGATACTGTTTAGGGACCAGGCAGTAATAATTAAAACGTGTGCAGACGGCAATCATAAATCGAAAGGATGTAAATTGAACAGATTATATGAGAAGAATCATGTTGATTGTTGCCTATGATGGTACGAACTATAATGGATGGCAGCTTCAGCCTAACGTAGCAACTATAGAAGGTGTGCTGAATGACAGAATATCTACACTTCTTAAAGAAGATGTACATGTAATAGGCGCAAGCCGAACCGATGCGGGGGTTCACGCTAAGGGTGCTGTTGCTGTATTTGATACGGATTCTTCTATTCCAGGAGAGAAATTTTCTTTTGCGATTAATGCAGAACTTCCTGACGATATAAAGATAATGTCCTCAAGAGAGGTAAGGGTGGATTTCCATCCAAGAAAAACGGAGTGTCGCAAGATGTATTGTTACAGTATCTTAAATGATACATTTGAATCGCCCATGCTTAGGCTATACTCTGACTGGGTGCATGGTCCGCTTGATGAGAAAGTGATGGCAGAGGGTGCCAAGTATCTTGTCGGTGAACATGATTTTGCAGCTTTTTGCAGCGTGGGTTCGTATGTCGAAACGACGGTTCGGACAATATATGAAATTAGAGTTGAGCGCAAAGACAAGCTGGTAGAGATAAGTGTTACGGGAAACGGTTTCCTCTACAATATGGTGCGCATAATCGCAGGAACGTTGATAAGCGTAGGGCAGGGAAGAATCAAACCTTGGGAAGTAAAATCCATTTTGGAATCAAAGGATCGAACCAAAGCCGGTATGACGGCTCCCGCCAAGGGACTGTGTCTTGTAGGTTATCAGTTTGAAGATGAGATTTTTGTTGTTGACAAATAAATAATAAATATTTTATTATATTTGGTAACTTGATTGCATACAGGCAATCTCTTATAGTAATCATAAAGGTGTTGAAGAAGAAGAGTACATATTTGTACATGTCAGAGAGAGCGTTCGTTGTCGGTGTTTGGCGAGTCTTGATTTGTTGCATGAATTTGATAGTACCAAGCTCGACATAGGCTGGAAAATGCTTCATGGAAAAATATGGAAGGTAGCTTTGGAGCCGATATTCTGAGAAAGCAAGATTTATTTTGGATTAGGAATATCCGTTTAATCCGCGTCAGAGATAATGAAGTGATAAATCAAGGTGGTACCGCGTTTATACGCCCTTGCTGTGTGCGAGGGTTTTTTTTATCTCAGTGAGAGCCCAACTTCTATAAGTGGGGAATTGACGATTATTCTTGGCGGTTTAATCGCCCGCTAAGATAAACGCTCCGCGAGAGATTCTTGAATACAGGAGGAATGTTTATGAGTAAGGAATTAGCGAAAACCTATGATCCTAAGGGAATGGAGGATCGAATTTACAAGAAATGGATTGATAAGAATTACTTTCATGCAGTTGTTGACAAAACAAAGAAGCCTTTTACTATCGTTATTCCACCCCCAAATATTACGGGACAGCTTCATATGGGACATGCATTTGACAATACTATGCAGGATATTCTTATAAGATTCAAAAGAATGCAGGGATACAATGCATTGTGGCAGCCGGGGTGTGACCATGCAAGCATAGCTACCGAAGTAAAGATTATTGAGAAACTTAAATCCGAAGGAATTGACAAGGAAGATTTGGGTCGTGAGGGTTTCCTTGAAAGAGCCTGGGAATGGAAGGAAGAATACGGCGGAAGAATTGTTGAACAGCTTAAGAAACTGGGCTCTTCCTGCGATTGGGAGAGAGAACGATTCACAATGGATGAAGGCTGCAACAAGGCTGTTACGGAAGTGTTCGTCAATTTGTACAACAAGGGTCTTATTTACAAGGGAAACAAGATTGTAAACTGGTGTCCTATTTGTCAGACTACTATTTCGGATGCCGAGGTTGAACATGAAGAACAGGTCGGACATTTCTGGCACATTAAATATCCTATTGCAGGAACTAAGGAAGCTAAAGCACTCCTTAACGGTGTTAAGTGCGATAATCCCGACGAGAGTAATTATGTGATTGTTGCGACAACACGTCCCGAAACCATGCTTGGCGATACTGCGCTTGCAGTTAATCCGAGTGATGAACGATATGAGAAAATTGCAGGAAGCACGGTAATTCTTCCGCTTGTAAACAAGGATATTCCTGTTATTAAAGATGCTTATGTTGATAAGGAATTTGGTACAGGTGTTGTTAAGATTACGCCTGCGCATGACCCTAATGACTTTGAAGTC
>JAZLIP010000054.1:0-3095 GCA_045617445.1 Lachnospiraceae bacterium
CCGGAATTTCAAACGCAGTATACTCCACCGGAACTTCTACAACTCTTCTATCAGGTTTATCAAGCAAAGTACACAACTTAAGTGATTTAGGATTACGATGTTTCAACACCCCAAGTAAATAGCTTAGAGTATTTCCCGAATCAATAATATCTTCAACAAGCAAAACATTTTTGCCCTCAATAGACTGGTCAAGATCTTTAACAATTTTTACCACTCCGCTTGACTGCATTTCATCGCCGTAACTTGATACAGCCATAAAATCAATAGTCACAGGTACCGTAATATTCTTGGCAAGTTCGCACATAAAAAATACACCACCCTTAAGCACGCATATCATATGAATTTCCTTGCCGGCATATTCTTCGCTAATCTTCGCACCGATTTCCTTAATACGTTTGTTTAATTCTTCTTCCCCAATAAGTACATCTATTCTCTCGGACATAAATCGACTCCTTCATTTTCCCGCAAACAACCTGTTCAATTTTTCCCGTTTGCAATATACGTAACTTTAACAACATGTTTCGTTTCAGCTTTAACTTTGTAATATTCGCTGATTCTTCCACCAATTATCCAAACGATATGATTTCCGTCTGCAAGCAAAATCACATTTTTTCGTTCAGTTTTGCTTACCTTCTCATCGATAAAATATCGGCTCAATTTCTTTCTGTTTCCCAAATCATCAACAATCAGATAATCGCCTTCCATCTGATTTCTCACATGCAAACCGTGTTCTATTTTATCATAATCAAACCATTTAGTATACATTTCTTTTGGGATATCACCCGCAAAATCATTATCCGTAATTTCAATAAGAATTCTTCCGCCATCTACGAAAATGTCATTTCCAATCATCAATACAGGCACATCCAAAAAGTCCTTAGAACAATCAAGTCTCTCCTTTTTTCCAATTACAACAAATTCTTTCTCGCGTATGGCCAAAATACCATACGGCAAATCAAATTTTCGTCCGCAGGCTCCGGATGCCAAATCAAGAATTTTATTTATATGAACACTATCAATATCTTTCAAACCACCGGCACATTTTGACAATGCGATTTTTACAACATATCTCGCAATAACAGAATCAAGTTCAGTAAGACGCACAGCATCCATTTGATAAACCATACCTTCATTCTTTATTTCTTCACGTGCCAAAATCGCATATTCTTTAGACGCCACTTTCTCAAGATATGCATTTGCCTCATCAATTTCCTTTGTTAAATTAGCAATATGATTGGCAGCATTACCCACAACATCATTAAGCATCGGCATAACAGAATTTCTGATTAAATTTCGCGAATAATCATTCGATAAATTTGTCGAATCAGTTCGGTAAGAAATATTATTATTCAAAAGATACGTTTCTATTTCATTCCTTGTAATTCCAAGCAACGGTCTGATGATTCTCTCTCTTTTGGCCTGTATCCCGGACAATCCCTTAAGGCCACTGCCACGAACCATGTTAAATATCACCGTTTCCGCCAAATCATTCATGTGATGTGCAACCGCAATATACTCAGCACCCATTTTAATCCGACTCTTTTCCAAGGCTTCATACCGCATAATCCGACCTGCTTCCTCCAAACCAAGCCCACGCTCTTTTGCAATCTTTGGAATATTAAACCGATAGATTTCAAGTGGAATTCCCATTTTGCCACACAGTTCTTCAGCAAAATTCATATCCAAAATTGCTTCTTCGCCCCGTATTCCGTGTTCTACATGCACAGCAAATAATTTGATGTTGAAACTGTCCTTTAATTCATTCAATGCATATAAAAGACACACAGAATCAGCTCCCCCCGATAACGCAACAACAACAGAGGAATTCTCAAGAGGTAAATTACTATCCAAACAATATTTTCTTATTTTACTGATCGTTTTATCCATTTTTCCATCCACTCGTACATATTTCAAGACTCGCTCCAGAGGCTTGCTTCAGTCAAAAAGCATACACTTGCAAACTTTATCTTTATCACAAAAAAAGCACAGATAAATTCTGTGCTTCATTAATCATTTGCTATCTTCTGCCTGAAATACAATCTCATCCGCATAAACCAACCCAAGCTTTTCTTTCGCAACTTCCTCAACATAGGCTGCTGTTTTTGTATATTTCTCGTAATCAATCAAATCCTGAGCCCTTTTCTCCTCATTCTCAATCTGTTGATTTAATGCTTCTTCCTTCTTAACGTACGTATCACGCTTCGTCTTCAATGATGACATGCTAAACAGCAGTACCACAAATATCATCATAACAACAACGGAAACACAAATCATTCCCAATCTATTTTGACGACGTTTCTTAAAAGCAACTCGTCTGTTTGCCATATTCAATTCCCCTTCTTTCCCCTTGAAGTAATTAGATGCTACCATCTGATCCCTAATCGGCAACAAGTAAAACACATACACGGTTACCTTCGGTAATGCATTCTTGCTGTCGAAGCATGTTCTTACGGTGGAACAGTAAGTGCTCCCTCCTACCACAGAACAGTAACCGGTTTCACGCTTACATAAGCCCGCGTAATAACCACACATCTCTCACCGACATGTAAAAATACGTGAGTAAACAAATTTAACCTCGGTATCATTATATGCAAACTCAGTAATTACGTCAACCATTAGGTTAGATACTCAAACATTTCTTTAGCTTCTTCCTTTTTTACGGTTTCCTTAACATCAAGTATTTTAACCTTTACAGGTTTCATACCAAATTGTATTTCAAGTATATCGCCTTCTTTAACATCCAGCGACGCTTTGGCAACCTTACCGTTTACCATTACTCTTCCGGCATCACATGCCTCATTTGCAACAGTTCGTCTCTTAATAATTCTTGATACTTTCAAATACTTGTCTAATCTCATAAATCTCTCCCAGATATTTACACTGCCCTCGCCGCTTAATGTACACTATGAAAATGCATTAAGGTATATTTGTTATATATATTCATTTCCATTATAAATTCCTTATTAATTTGTAACTATTCAGAGCCATGCAAAACTGCTCAAAATATTTTGCTTGCAAAGAATATTATGAGCAGTTTTATATGGCGAAGTAACAACATGAGCAAAAGAAAAGCCTTGAAAAGGCGATTTTGCGAA
>JAZLIP010000055.1:0-2237 GCA_045617445.1 Lachnospiraceae bacterium
CCGGCTTCGGATATCCTTGCGGGTAAAACAGCATATCACCCTTACCCAGCAGTTTCTCCGCACCATTCATATCAAGAATAGTTCTTGAATCCGTACCGCTTGATACACTGAAAGCAATTCGGCTTGGCATATTTGCTTTGATAAGACCTGTAATAACATCCACAGAAGGTCGCTGCGTAGCAATTATCAAATGAATTCCCGCAGCTCTTGCCTTTTGAGCCAGACGACAAATAGATTCTTCGACTTCCTTTGAAGCAACCATCATCAAGTCAGCAAGCTCATCAACAATTACAACAAGCTGTGGTAATACATTTTCGCCGGCTCCTTCATTTTTGAGTTTCTGATTGTATCCCTTCAAATCTCTAACGCCATACTCGGCAAATTTGTTATATCTGTCATCCATCTCAACAACTGCCCACTTTAATGCGGCTGATGCTTTCTTAGGATCTGTAACTACAGGAATAAGCAAATGCGGAATACCATTGTAAACACTAAGCTCAACAACCTTCGGATCCACCATAATGAGCTTCACTTCATCCGGACGTGCCTTATAAAGCAAACTCATAATCAAAGTATTTATACATACGGATTTACCTGAACCGGTCGCACCTGCAATCAACAAATGCGGCATTTTCCCTATATCCGTAACAACTGCTTCTCCACTTAAACCTTTACCCACGGCAAAACTTATCTTGGATTCGGAATTCTTGAATTCATTACTTTCAAGCAATTCCCTAAACATAATTGTAGTATTTTCCTTATTCGGAATTTCAATTCCTATTGCCGCTTTTCCGGGAATCGGAGCCTCTATCCTGACATCGGTTGCTGCCATACTCAGCTTAATATCTTCCTGAAGACTCAAAATCTTAGAAACTTTAACTCCGCGCTCAGGAGCCATTTCGAATCTTGTGATTGTCGGTCCCTGCGCATATCCAAGCATTCTAACATTAACGCCAAATTCCTTAAGAGTCTGCTCTAACATTGCTGCAGTTTTGTTAAGTTCATCCTTACTTTCCGATTTCTTCTTAACAGGCATTGTAAGCAAATTAATCGGTGGAAACTTAAACGGAGCCGTTCCCTTGCTTTTTGCGGTCGAAACTGTTTTATCAAGCCCCGATAAACCGGGGTTTGGATTCTTTACTGCCTTTGGCTTCACATTTTCCGCAGTAATATTATTCAAATAAGGATCGTCATTTAAATCCAGCTCTATGGCATCATTATATCCTTCTATAACGAAATCATCATCAGAAGAAACTTCTGTTTGCGGTTCGAAATATACGTCACAATCATACCCCGCATCATATATATCATTACCGGTCTCGGTAATATTACCAATATCAGCGATATTGCCGATGCTGCTGTTCTCTTCCGGCAAATCGTCCAATCTTTTTATTTCAAAAAATTCGGGATTAATATTAATTGCGTGACTGTTTCTTAAATAATCATTATCTACTTCCGAAATATCGACAGTTACTTCCTTAATATCCAATTCCTCGACAGGTACTATTTCATGTATATCATCAACAAACGGCTCCTTCTTAAGCTGCTCTAATTTCGTATCAAACATCACGCCCTGGACTTTATTTTCCATACGAAGCATTGATTGCTGCTTACGCTTTTCTAATTCTTCACGTTTACGCTGCAGTCTCTCTTCTTCTATACCCTTTTTCCTTAACCGTCTTTCTTCACGTTCTCTGTTAAGACGTTCTTCTTTTTCGGCACGCTTTCTGTCCAACTCAAGTTGACGTTCCTTATTTATCACATCACGTTCTCTTAAGTATTGTTCCCGTTCCTCGCGTCTGAACTCACGCTCCTGTCTCCTTATATCTATGTTTTGTGCAAAATCCTCACGAACATTCTTTGTAAGTTGCTTTCCGCTTCTGAATAATGACTTTTCCGTAATGAGCATTCCCGAAATAATCATTACAACACCAAGAACTATATATGTTCCGACATTCCCGACAAACTTGCAAAACAAATGACCAACAGAAAAACCAATTATACCGCCACCTGCTTTGAATTCAGCACACTTGCTGAAAGAATCAAGGTAATCATCGACAACTGCATTCTCCGGAAAAAACAGAAGCTGAACCATGGCGCACAAAGCGACCAAGAAAACAACCGCCGACCATATTTTAACATTGGCAACTACATATCCCTTGTTTGCAATATAGAATGCAATCAGCAAAATAATACATAACGGTATTACATATGCTATATATCCGAACAAACCAAAC
>JAZLIP010000056.1:0-13192 GCA_045617445.1 Lachnospiraceae bacterium
CTTCTTTAACTGTTTCTTCTGGTTCCAAAAACATATCAGCAGTTTCATTTAAAGTTTCTTTAACTGTTTCTTCCGGTTCCAAAAACATATCAGCAGTTTCATTTAAAGCCTCTTTAACTGTTTCTTCCGGTTCCAAAAACATATCAGCAGTTTCATTTAAAGCTTCTTTAACTGCTTCTTCCGGTTTTCCATAAACCACATCGTTTATTTCTTCATTCCGAAAATCTACCTCCGCATTTTCAAATATATCTCGTCCGGCACGCTTTCTATTTCGTCTTTCTTCTCTCAATGCATGCCTGCTCTTTCTTCTCGCTTCTCTGTAATCATCTTTCATTCTTTCTTCATAGTGTGATTCCGAAGCTTCACTTATTGCAGCGTTTGGTCCCAATACAAGCGTGAATCTATATTTTTGTCTGGCATCCGGATATTTATCCACATCCAC
Organism: Lachnospiraceae bacterium; assembly: GCA_045617445.1. Lineage (GTDB taxonomy): Bacteria > Bacillota > Clostridia > Lachnospirales > Lachnospiraceae > UBA2868. Next base: position 443 of record JAZLIP010000056.1, read on the forward strand.
ATCGCTCATAAACATCTCAAGCGGTCTAATCCAAACTTTATCATTTCCAAACAGTTCTCTGTAAACCACATATTTTTCCAAGGTTTCAGTGTGTAGCGCAACCTCAATTATCTGATAATATGTTCCCTTAAAATGCCTATATACCTGGTTTGCTTTCGGTTCCTGTCTCATACTGTTTATTTCCTTTCTTAGAACCTGTATCTGTTTCATATTTTATTTAACATTACGATCTATGCATTTTTACTATCAAATCATGTTCGTACAGTAGAACAGCAAGTATTCCACCTACCACTGACCGATAACATTAATTGCTGCGGATAACTATCAAAATGCGGATGCACATTTAACATTTCCGTCAACTTGAACCGAAATCAATGTAATACTTTCATTATCGACAGCCGTTCGAGACTCAACACAGTAATTCTTTCCGCCCTCGGCCAGACACATGAAAATCTCATCAATTCTTCCAAGCATCATATCAAGTTCCTCTTTATCAAGGGTAGATACACATCCGTTATGAATTCGCAATTCATAGATTGAATTCCCGCTACCATCTGTCTGCCGGTTTAACATTATCCCGCTGTTCTTCAAATGGTATTCCTTCATTACAGCCTTAACATCATTAATCACACAGTTTTCCGCTTCACGTTTTCCATCCGCAACAGTCCGCCGCATTCTTTCATCCCCACGATAAATACCTGCGCAAGATAAAATTGCAACCACACAAAATATCAAGACACCAATCTCAACCTTATTCATCATACATATCCCCGTTCTTTCTGACAACCTGTTTCATTTCAGACCATCGTAATCAGTTTCTATGTATGAGTATATTGGTTCTTTCGCATTTATGAGTCCGTTATACGGTACATTTCGTTCCGATAGACTTTATGCAGAATATTTAATTATAATCATTTCAACACCAATAACATCATTAATCAAACCGGATTTAAAATCTTTATCTATTTCAGCGCAATCCTCCAATGCCTCACGTATATAATCTTCGGATAAACGTGTGGCAACCGACTTATATTTTCCCACATAATAAGGATGAATACCCGTAGCTGCCGCAATCTGCCTGTCATCTTTGCGTTCATCCCGCATCTTTTTTACAGCAAGAAGCATTCGATATTCTCTTGCTATAAGAGCGAGAATTTTCAACGGTGCTTCCTTTAGTGTAATCAAATCATAATACAAATCAAGTGCCTTCTTCTTGTTCTTTGAAGCAATTGCACTTACCATTTCAAATATGTCACCGGATATATTTTTAGAAGAAATTGCTGCAACGTCAGCAACTCCTACAGCTTCTTCGCCAAGTTTGTAACAAATAAGTTTTTCTGTTTCGTTTGCAAGCGTCATCATATCATCACCGACATATTCAAAAAGCTTCTCTACTGTTCCGTTTTCAACCATCAAACCGGCATTTTTAAATTTTCCGAGAATCCATCGATACAATATTTCAGGTGATGTCCGTTTAAATTCAACAATACGTCCCCGGTCTCTGATGCTCTTATACAATTTAAGGCGCTTATCAAGCAGGTGCTTTTCGTAATTCTTCTCTTCACTCCTGTCACCTGCAAAGCATTCTGTAAAAATTATCACCGTACTTTCCGGAACACTCAAAAGATATCCCGCAAGCTTATCATTTGATTTCTTCAACAACCCTGTATCTTCAAATAACAGAACGCGATATTTGGCAAAAAAGGGCATCGTATCCGAAAATCCAATTGCTTCTTCAACATCAACATTTTCACCGACATACTTTTTAAAATTTATTTCATCATCAGCACTTATCAGCGCATTTACCAGCTTATCGCGATACTGGTAAATCAAATAGGGTTCCACACCAATCAACAAATATATATTTTTGATTGTTCCGTTCTTAATATCATTTTCAATACTTTTCATAGTTGTTATATCATCGTTCCGCAAATCATATAGAAATACTTTGCTTTATACCAGTTGTTACCGTTCAGTCCGGCAATTTCCGTTTAGAAACGAAACCGTAACTAAAATAATATTCAATGATTACATTTTTACATACATATATTTCAAAATCAAGAGCTACCGTAGTTAACTTTCCGTATAATTTGTGTTATAATTTACTCGAAATCAGGTTCAGTGTTTATACATCCAGATTGCAGGGAGGTTTTATTATGGCAGACGAACATTTTTGGGACAACGGCGTAAGTAATATATCTACCGAGGAAAATTGCAAGCTTGTATTTGAAACATTAGACGGGCTCAAGAAATTCACTCCAATGCTTCCTATAAACAAAGCTCTCAAATTGTTTGACACATTAAAAAACGGTCGTGAAACCGTCAGTTGTGAAGTAATCAAAGTTAACGGTGAAGAAGAACAGACTATTCAGTCATTTAAGTTAAATGTTATTGAAATTGACGGCAAGAAAATGATTATTTAATGAGTAGCCATTAATCATCATTGGTAATCATATGCTTTTTCACAAATTCCGTAATCAACATCTTATCGCCCTGTAATTTGGCGCTCACTTCGCCGGATTTGTTTGTGCAGAAATTCAACGCATTGATGTCTGCCAAATGTTCGAGAGTTTCTTTATGCGGATGTCCGTAACTATTCTCAATTCCGGCCGAAATCACTGTAACGTATGGTTGTAAATGTGAAAGAAATTCCATGCATGAGCTACTGTTAGAACCGTGATGCGGTACCAATAGGTAATCAATATCATCCAAATTCTTCCCGTAGTAATCACTGTTCAGCAATTCCCTTTCTATATTCGAATTTATATCTCCGGTAAACAATGCATTAAAATTACTCCCCTTTTTCGAATACTCAAGTTTTATAACCATAGACCCTGCATTTATATCATCAACTTCACGTATCGGAGCTATACATCTAAATATAATATTCTTTGTTTCAATGCCATCCCCTTGTCCCATAGTATAAACAGGGATCTCCCTTTTTGATGCAAAGCGCATTAATTCTCTGTAATTTTCATTTTCCTGCTGTATCTTTCCTTTAGGTATGATTATCTTTTCAATACGGACACCCGAAGGACTTTTTCCCGATTTTACATTCTTTCCATCGACAATGCTGCAATCAATTTCATCTTCCGCATTTTCCATATCCGACATAAGCAATTCGATAAGCCCTGACACATGATCACTGTCCATATGTGAAATGAAGAAAGCATCAATCTTTGAGATTCCTTTACTTTTAAGAAACGGAACCACCTTATATTTTCCAACACTTTTCTCATCACTGCTTCCGCAATCGTATATATAATTACCACCATTCCTATCTTCAATCACCAAGCATACGCCCTGTCCCATATATAGTGCAGATAGTGTAAATTCCGATTTCGGTCTTATAAAAAGTAAAACACATAGCGTAATTAAAATTCCGGACGCCATATAGCCAAACTTCACATAATATTTATGTATACAGCCAAGCAATTCAAATCTTTTCTCTTTTCTGTTTTTGGACAAATTGAAAACATCTGCATTTTCTTTTTTATATAATTTTCCAACAACAAACGCCAGCAAAAAAAATCCTGCATAGTAAATATAAATCTGCCATTTGGCAGGTTTTCCCGTAATCAGAATCCCACCCGGCAATTCATTTATTCCCTTTGTTATGAAATCGTAAAAACCCAAAATGATTTTTTCGCATAAAGACAACAGTTTCAGTAGAATATCGACCGGCATGATTTTGCAAAAACAACAAAGATTTCCCAATGCAGCAATCGCAATTCCAAATCCCAACACAAAAGTTGCGAGCGGTAATACAAATAAATTGGTAATCACACCAAATACCGGTATTTCATAAAAAAAATACATAACCATTGGTAGTGTTGCTAAACTGATACTGATTCCAAATATTAAAGACTCATATAGCTTCATAATCAAAACAACTGTCCATTTTTTGGAACGTTTTAATTTCTTGACGTTATCTTCAAAGAACATTAGATACATAATTTTTCGAATACACGGATAGAAAATTCCAATTCCTACCAACGCCGAAAAGGACAGCAGAAATGCTGAATCGTAAATATACATAGGATTAACGGCAAGAATTACATCGGCCGCTATAGCTGCCGATGTTTTTAAATCCGAAGTACGTGAAACCAAATCCGCACTTATAGTCAGAGCAAACATAATAAACGCCCTTACAGCCGATATTGATTCTCCCGTCATGATCACATACGCAAACATAAGTGTCAAAGAGACACCCCCTGAAATACATTTTCCAAATCCAACGTATTTTAGTAATGTATAAATCAGCAACCCGACAGTCGCAATATGTAATCCTGACAACGCAAGAATATGGCTGCAGCCTGCCTGCTGATACTGTTCTTTAATATCATCATCAAGTTGCGTCTTGTCACCCAACACTAAAGCATCCAATATTCCGGCATATCTTTCGCCGAGATAATGTTTGTAAATTTTGGCTGTTTTTTCGCGAATGCAAAATAATGTGTTTCTGAAATGACTGTATGATTCTGAAGTGTTCCAAACTATACCCGAATAAATCTTTCCGTAAATTCCACGAATTTCATAATACCCTTTCATATCAAACTGCCCTTCATTCATTGCAGTTTCATATGCAGCAAACGTTCCAGTCAAAGTGATTGCGGAACCGATTTTTATGTGTTTAGGATTCTGCTCCTTATCAAGATATACAATGATACCTATTTTATCACGATTGTATTTCCGGCCTTCAAATAAAATATCCGCCTCTGCTATTTCCAATATATTGTTTGTCTTTTTCGTATATTTCCTATCCACAATTCCGCTTAGCGTAACATTCCTACCGTCCAATAATTCATCATCGACAGGTGTTCTACTGAAATTGCCCTTCCATAAATTCACAAAAACATATACAAGCATCACAAAAAAAATGCTGTACGTAAAAATATATCTCTTTATCACTAAATACCTTTCTTCAAATTTCCCCTATTTGCAACATTCTTCACCAATATTCAGTTCTAAATCCCTGCGCATCCTTGCGGAGCATTTATCTCAGTGGAGATTGAACCCCCACCGGGATAGAACCCATGAAATCAGGAATCCCGAAACCAGCCCGCCTATATGCGCCGCATTATCAATACCGCCGGCAAGAATTCCGTAAATAAAACTAAGAGCGAGCATTATTCCTATTCGTTTCAAAGTAATTGTCTCAAATCTTCCACGATAGTATATGACAAGCATAAGAAGGCAACCTATCAGACCAAATACGCAACCGGAAGCACCTCCTGACACCGCATATGTTCCCCTTGACAAATACCAGTTAAAAGAAACAATATTACCGATAATCCCGGAGAAAAAATATAGTACTACAAATCCCAAATACCCTAATTCTTTTTCCACATAATAACCTGCCACAACAAGCATTAACATATTATTTGCCAAATGTTCTATTCCAAAATGCACAAACATACTTGAAACAAACATATAAAGCTTTCCATCAACAACATCCGGCACATACATTGCGCCAAAGTTGCGCATAAAGCCGGCATTCTCCGGATCTCCCAGAAGAGAAAGCACCAGAAAATAAACAACATTAATTGCTGCAATAATCACACTGGGGCGCAGCAAATCCTTCTTACTTATTCTGTCCATTAGTATCCGTTACCTTCCTCTACAATATCAAAATTCCGCTCAAAATATGAATTCAAATAACTATGATCTCCAAAAGAAATCTCGGTCTCACCATCTATCATAAACTGCACCTTATTAATATTCGGTAATTCCGTAAGCGAATTAACAAAAGAAAACAGTACTACCTCATCCTTGATTTTTCCCGGCTTTGTAAGAAATTCCTTACTTAGATTTACATAACACACCCCATCCTTGGAATTAACGGAAATGATATCCGTATTCTCATTTACACATCTATATTCTCCTCTTGATAAAGGTCCGTTAATTATCTGCTCGCAAACAAGCATTTCAAGAGAAATATTGGAATTGTAGGCAACAGCTTCGTTTGTCTTAACAAGCATATCACCTGCCTTGTTCGCAAAATACAGCACCAGATTTGTTCTTTCATAGGAATTAATCTCAGTACCTGCATTATAAATAAACGTATCCTCAGTCATAATTCCTACAGGCTGGGTTTTGGAATCAACAAGTGCGGTTCCTTCTACTAAGAATGAAACTCCCTTTATATTTCGGAACTGCAAAAATGTTCTTACAATTGCAGCTCTTTTCAAAATCTCTTCAAGTTTATCCTTGGCGTAGTACGTGTTTGCAAAATCGATCATTAGCAGACCTTCATTGTAATTTGTAGAAAGCACAGTTTCATCTTTACCTATTGCAGGTCGTAAATCAACATCCTTAGTCTGTTTTGATAATTGTTCAATGCACTCTGTTATCCTATCTTCCATACTTTCGTTTTGAAGTTCATAAGCAACCTTTTGAATCCCGGTATATTCCTTATCAGGATAGTAAATATAGAATTCCTCTGAATAATTCGTCTCTTCCTTCTTATCGGAACATCCATACAATGGACAGCACGTCCAAAACAGCATTATTAAAATTATTGATTTGAAAAAATTATTCTTTCTCATTTTTCTTCTCTTTCGAACTATTCTTCCGGATTCTTTTAACTTTAATTTTTCTTGTTTTTATCTGTGGCGCCTGATTTTCCTCCGCAACAACAATATGATTTCTTGGGATTTTGATTGTAAACGTTGTTCCCTCATTTTCCACGCTCGATACCTTAATAGCACCATGGTGCATGAGTATCGCATTTCTTGTAATCGCAAGTCCCAGACCTGTTCCTCCTATTTCTCTTGAGTGTGACTTATCCACACGATAAAATCTTACATAAATATGAGCAATAGAATCCTCCGGTATTCCAATACCTGTATCCTCAATCGTAATCATAAAGAATTGATGATCTCCATCCAAAGTCACAGTAACCAAGCCATTATCCTTGTTATACTTAACAGCATTCTCTATAACATTCATAAGTGCCAATGACAGCTTAATTTCATCTATTTCGGCATTTATCACACGATTACTCTGAAAAATCAATTCCACGCCCTTCTCATCTGCAATCGGACGAACGCGTTTTAAGATATACTCAAGCATTTGATTAATATCCACCATGGAAACGTTCATAAGTTCCGAATTCTTCTTATCAAGTTTAACAAGAGAGAGTAAATCATTTATTATCTTATTCTCACGTTCAATTTCCGCACCTATATCAACCATAAATTCCCTGTAAACTTCAACCGGAACATCTTCCATAGCAAGCAAAGAATCCGCAAGTACCTTTACCGACGTAATAGGTGTTTTTAATTCATGCGAGACATTTGAAACAAATTCCTGTCTCGATTCATCCAGAACCTTCATTTTGTCAATCAACTGGTTAAAGGATTCCGAAATGGCTTCTGTTTCAAGAAAAACCGGCACCGAAATTCTCTCTTCCGTGAAACCTTCCCTTATTCGAATAATAGCACTGTTAATTTCTCTGAAAGGACGCAATAAAACAGCAGACAAAAAGAAAGATAAGCAAATAATGATTATTGCAAACACAATTTCAAAAATATGTGCCCGCCTCGCCATAATCTCCATTGTTCCATCTATATAAGCCGTAGAAACGCTTGTAAGTATAACACCAACCACCTTTGACGTTTCCAAATCAATAATCGGTGTTGTAAATTCGATGAAACCATTTGCCTCATCATATTTTGCAATACTTTCTTTTCTAAAACACTCAAGCACTTCCTCTGAAATCATAGTCCGGCCTCTGCTAATGGAATATGTATCAAATGTGACACACAAATCATTATCAATAATCATCACTCTCCCATTATATAAGGTGGAAAATTGCTCAAGTTCAGCATTGACAACCTCTGATGACTGGTCATTCATATACCCGTAAGTCATCAGATGATTTGCAAGAATTGTACATTGATTGGACACTTCGGAAATTCTAACAGAAATAGCTCTGTTTCTATAACTGTTAAGGAGAATTCCTCGAAGAAAAATACTAGGAACAATACCTACAACACAAACTATCAGAAATATCCTGACACGAAGACTTCTGATCCATCGGAATTTCCCAAAAAAGGATTTAGCCTTGGAAAAAATATCCAACACCCCATTTCGTCTGAACATATTTGGGTTCACTCGGCTTCTCCTCTAACTTCTCTCTGAGCCTTCGCACATGAACATCCACAGCTCTCAAATCACCGGGATAAGTGACATTCCAAATAAGTTCGAGTAATTGCTCTCTGCTATATACCTTGCCCGGATTCCTGGCAAGCAGCTCAAGCAACTCAAACTCTTTCAAAGTAATCCTTACTTCATTATCCTTAATAAACAATCGTTTGTTGCTTATTTCAAGACGTAAATCACCAATAACCAAATCGGACTTGTTAACACGATTGATTACGTTCTTCTCGCTCATTTCAACACGTCGGAGCAAAGCTTTAATTCTTGCCTTGAGTTCATTGATATTAAAAGGTTTTGTAATATAATCATCCGCTCCGCAATCAAGCCCCAGAATCTTATCTTCATCATCACCTCTTGCAGTCAGCATAATTATCGGTACACCCGAATTATCACGTACACGTACACAAACTTCAAAACCGGTGTATACCGGCAACATAACATCAAGAATCACACAATCATATATATTTTTCTTAAGTAACCCAAGAGCCTCTGCACCATCATATGCACACTCAACTTCCATGCCATCCTGCTCAAGAGCAAACTTAATTCCTTTAACAATCAATTTCTCATCATCAACAACCAAAACCTTAACGCCCATTTATCTAAACCTCAAATACAAATTTTGTCTTTAATCTTATCAAATAACCCCTGTTTGATTCCATGAACAAGCATCACATCTTCGATATTCCCAAAGGAACCTTTTGCATTGCGATATTCAACTATCGCCGATGCTTTAGCATCTCCTACTCCGGGTAAAGTCATAAGTTCAGTTTTATCGGCATGATTTATGTTTACAAGACCTGAGGCTCCATCAACATTTCCGACGGAACTTCCGCTGTTTTCCTGTAGCAAGTTGTCATTGCCCATACCCAACCCGGCTTCTGTAGTCTCTTCAATCGTAGGTACATAAATCTTCTCGCCATCGTTTAGCAGCAATGCCTGATTAAGAAAATCCCTGTCCGCGGCTTCCGAAAAACCACCGGCAGCTTCTATCGCATTTACTATCCTGTTACCTGCAGTCAATTCATAAACACCTGCACATTTTACCGCACCGCATACATAAACAACACATGAGGCAACCTCTTTTGCTTCGCTTGGTTCAATCGGCAACTCATTCTCAGCAGATATACCAAAATTACCATGTGCATCCGATTCGTAAAAGATACGCTCCTCATCTTTGTCGTCTGTCATATCCTCTTTTGTCAAATCATCTGTAGCATCAAGATAAACCTCTTCTTCATCGTAATTACACCCCGTACCCAAAAGCATAATTGTGATTACAATACACACATATAAAATTTTTCTCAAATAGCTCTCCTTCTACCTTTATGCACGAAATATTCTATCACAATATGAGCATATTAGAAAGAGTTTATTTCTAAAAAGTTAACATTGTGTCTTTGTGACTTTATTCCTGTTCAGCATAATAATATATCATTTTCTCCGTTATAATAAATATATAATCTTCAATTCGAACAGCATCCATTGCATGAAGTTTAGTCGGTCCTTCTATTCTCATACCATTCAAATATACTCCGTTTTTGCTGTCAAAATCCTGCACATAAAGAACATCATTTTTCATAACAAAACGTGCATGTCTCTTGGAAACTTTATTATTCTTAAGCTTTATATCACCGTAATCCCGACCGACATAAATATCCATACCGTTTACGAGTGCAATTGATTTTTGTTCCATCTCATGATGTGAAGAATTAAGCACAAACATCAAAACCGCATTCCTGTGCGGCTTTTTAAATTCAGGATGATCAATTCTTAAAATATCTCCAACCCTCAACTGTTTTTCATCCGTTCTGCCGTTTCTCTCCGCACCGTATAATACACCGTTTATAAATGTACCGTTTGTAGAATGCATATCCAAATATGTAAAGCCATTTGAACGTTTAATGAATTTCCCGTGACTTCGCGAAGCAATTGGGGAATCCACTTTGATATCGTCACTCCCTGCGCCGGCCATTCTTCCAACCGAAACCGTATCTTCTATCACATAATTTTCAAATCCATGATATTTTGTAAATATAAGTAGTCGAAATTCCGAAAGCACAGAATTATTTTCATATACCGTTGCTTCAAAAGAAACGACTTCATCATCAAACATGTGACCGACTTCTTCTATCGTAGGACGCTTTTGCGGATCCTTACTAATGAGAAGTTCCACAAAATCACGAATCATTGATTCATCGCGTTCATATATGTACCTTATCAACTTTCCAAGCGAATAAATGTCCGCACACTTCTCATCATAATTTTCAACAACAGTACTGTTACGAATTTCAGGCGCAACAAATTTCTGCATATTAATACTATTGAAGTACTCATTCACAGAATTGCAAACATTATAATCATTCTTAACATGAAGCTCATAGGAATCTTCAAATCTGACAATATAAGGAATCAATCCACGCCTGTCCTCACAAACATAAATACATTCCGGCGTAAGCATCTTATGCATCAATGCCGGTTTCATAGAATGCATGATTAATACATCTCGAATCAATCCTCTTACCAATTCCTCGCGTTTGGATTTCTTATCGATTTTATCAATATAGCTCTGGTTCATAACATGCGGTCTGCCTATAAAAGGAAATACCTGTTTCCTGTATTCCGGCATTCCGACTTCAGTCTTAACATAGTAAAGACATCCTGGCGAATTCTGCGTCCTTTTAAATGTCAAATCCAGCATATCAAGTTCAAGTTGTCTGATATGGTTAAGGTTCTCATCGGAAGTTTCCATATACTCCCGATCTTTTCGTTTCAAAAGATAGAACTTGCTACCATCCTCCGAAACATAAATCCCTGCATTATTACCCTCAATAAATCCAAGTTCTGCATAATATTCACTCGGAACAGGAAAATACTTGTCCATCGGAGCAAGTCTTGAATCGTATGGTTCCTGAACATAATTCAAAAGACACAAAAGCTGTCTGAACAATTTCACAAGATTCTTACAATCCTCACCGGATATTTCCGAATAATTCTTAATAGGCGCCGAACACCTTGAATATAAATCATGTGCAATTCTTTCCAGTGACGTCGTCTCATTGGCAGGTTCATTAAATTCATAAGGAAATATTGCATGATAATCATTTATAAACCCTTGAATCTCTGCCTTTGTATACTCCTCATGCTCCTTCTTTTCGAAATCAATAACATGTCGAATATAAAAATTCTTCTTGGATATTCTTCGACGTTCTTTTCTGTTTCCTTTTTGTTCCTTCGCCCTTTTTAAATCAATATAAATTGTACGCAAAGCCTCTTTCTCTGAAAGATCATAAATTTCAACCCTGCTCCACTTTTCCAATTCTATTCCTAATGTCTCAATTGCACGTCTAAGTTCAAGAAGACAATTATCGCAATCAACCATCATCATTTTTTCTGCATTCAGACAACACAAATAAAGCTGCTCATTATGAGTAGCCTCAATCAGAAAATCAAAATTTCCTTTAGGAATACTAACAGTCGATGACAAGCTTATTTGATTAATTTCCATTACAAACCTCTCCATTCAAATAATTGTCATTACTCCCATCACTCAGAAGTTATTATAACGTTACTGTTCAGTCCCCAAGCAGTAACAGGCAAAATGCATGCGTGGTTACCTTTGGTAATGCATTTTTGCCATCGAATCATGTTCTTACGGTGAAAACAGCAAGTGTTCCACCTACCACTGAATAGCAACATTATAACAAATAATCATATAGAAATCATCTTATAATGCGCTACATTTGAAAACACATCAAACCGAATATATCAAGCACACAGAAAGTTTAAAAACAGCTTTAACAGCATTACCTTAACAACCTTAAAGCAGGAATTAGATATCTAATCCCTGCTTCATCTTATCAACACAATTCTATATTAATATCCAAAGAATGAGAACGGATCAAATCCAAATATCGAATCATCTCCGAAACCATATCCGTAATACTCTCCATTCTCTTCGGATTCTTCCTGCTCATCTGCACTCTCATCCAGATTCGCGTCGGACTTCTTACCAAGTTTGACAGAAATCGTTTTCTCCTCATACTCATTTCCGTTTCCACGTTTGATTACGACATCAACAACTTCGCCTGCCTCGTAATATTCCAACTGTTTCTTCAAATCCTCCATACTTGTAACAGTCACATCATCCAATTTGCAAATGATATCACCTTTTACAATTCCGGCTTCCTCTGCGGGACCGTCTTCCATTGACTCTGATACATATATACCCTGTGGTATTCCATACGCTTCTGAAATATCCTTTGATACGGTCATTCCCGAAATTCCGATATAACTTGCCTTTTTGTCGGAAACTTTTTCACGTGTCACACGATTCATAAGTTCTTCAATAATAGGTGTTGCGGTTGAAATCGGAATTGCATAACCCATACCCTCAACCTGTGAAGAAGCAAACTTAGCCGAATTTATTCCTATAACATCACCATTCATATTAAGCAATGCACCGCCACTGTTTCCGGGATTAATTGCTGCATCTGTCTGAATTAATTTACTGCAAATATTTTCAATCTCAACTTCTCTGTCAAGGGCACTTATAATACCCGTAGTTACAGATTGTCCGTATCCCAA
>JAZLIP010000057.1:0-2601 GCA_045617445.1 Lachnospiraceae bacterium
GGTCTTGTTTAAGGTACTCATTCCTATGACCATGCCGGGAATAGTCAGTGGAATTACAATGGTATTTTTGCCTGCTATGACAAATTATGTAGTTCTTGATATGGTTTACAACAGCACATATATCATGGGTAGTCTTATCGGAAGCTACTTTAATTCCTATGACTGGAACGACGGTGCGATGGTATCTGCTGTATTGTTGGGATTCATTGGAATCATTACCTGTATTACAAATGTGATTTCAAAGGAGGGAAAAGCGGCATGAGTATGAGAAAAATTGCGCAATATATATGGGTTGCCCTTGTTATGTTATTTCTTTATTTTCCGGTTCTTATGCTTGTTGTTTACAGCTTTACCGACAATACCATGATTGGAAGTATCAGAGGTTTTTCGATTGACAATTATGTAACTTTGTTTACTGAACCTGAATTAATCAGTATGATGGTAGGAACGCTTATACTTGCTCTTGTGGTGGCTATTCTGGCAACGTTTCTTGGTACATTTGGTGCAATAGGCGTGTTTTATTCTAAGAAACCAACGAAGCTTGCCGTAGAACTTGTTAATCAGGTTCCGATAGTAAATGCCGATGTAGTAACGGGTTTTTCATTGTGCGTTTTGATGGTTGTATTGTTTAGATTTGATAAGAGTACTTATTTGCCGCTTGTTATAGCACAGACAGCTCTGTGTGCTCCGTTTGTTTATCTTTCGGTACTTCCGAGACTTAAACAGATGGATAACAGTCTTTATGAGGCTGCGCTTGATCTTGGATGTACTAAGAGGCAGGCACTTTTCCGTGTTACGATTCCGCAAATTATGCCGGGTATTCTTTCCGGTTTTATGACGGCAGTAACTTTGTCTTTGGATGATTATTTCATTGCAACGTACTTAAAGCCTGCAACTTTTGATACCATAAGTACATACGTTGTAAACGCAACAAGAGGAGCTCAAACACAGATTAAGACTGCATTATGGGCATTGTCTACTGTTATTTTCCTGATTGTTATTGTTACTGTATTTTTTATGAATGTTACGGGGGATAGTGGCGATGAGAAGAAGTAGGTTGTTTTTTGTTTTATTTCTTATGTGTCTTACTTTGACAGCTTGTGATTCTAAGACTTCGGACGTTGTTACTCTTCGGGTTTCGAATTGGGAGGAGTATATTGACCTTGGCGATTGGGATGAAGAAGAAGTTATCGAATTGGAAAACGGAACCTCAATACTTGGCGTGAATGCTATGTATGAAGATTTTGAAGAATGGTATTTGGAAAATTACGGTGAGAAAGTTAAGGTTGAGTATTCGACTTTCGGAACAAATGAGGAATTGTATAATCAAATGACTATCGGTTCGGAATTTGATCTGGTTTGCCCTTCGGAATATATGATTATGAAAATGATGCGTGAGGGCTTGCTTGCTCCTTTCAGCGAAGAATTTCACGATGAATCCATTGAAACAAATTACTATACAAGGAATGTTTCACCATATATCAAAGACGTTTTTGATGAATTGTCGATTGGTAATGAAAAATTGAGTAAATATGCGGCCGGTTATATGTGGGGAACCTTGGGACTTCTTTACAATCCGGATCTTGTATCCAAAGAAGATGCAATGCATTGGGATCTGTTGTTGAATAAAGATTATAAACGGCGTGTTACCGTTAAGGACTCTGTACGAGATGCCTATTTTGGTGCTATTGCGACATATTACTATGATGAAATTACTTCCGATGCATTTGTTGAAGCTCCTGATTACCATACGAGACTCTCTGAGATATTGAATCGAACCGATGTGAAAACCGTAGAGGGTGTTCAGGATATACTTACTAAAACAAAGAATAATGTGTATTCATTTGAGACCGACAGTGGTAAAGCAGATATGGTAACAGGTAAAGTGGTTGCAAATCAGCAATGGTCAGGCGATGCGGTATATTCAATGGATCAGGCGGATGAAGATGAAGTGCCGTTGGCTTATTCGGTTCCGAGTGAAGGTACAAATCTCTGGTTTGACGGTTGGGCGCTTGTTAAGGCCGGAATTGAAGAAGACCCCAGAAAACAGCAGGCTGCGGAAGCGTTTATTAATTACATCTCCACACCTGAAAATGCTATCCGAAATATGTATTACATCGGGTATTCCTCTGTTATTTCGGGCGGAGATTCCGAAACGATTTATGACTACATTAATTGGTGTTATGGCGCTGAAGAAGATGAAACCGATACAATTGATTACAAGATTGGATATTTCTTCGCGGATGATTCCGAAGAAGCAAATGAAAAATATTGTATTACAGCACCGGCGGAGCAGCGGGATCGACAGTTGTTTGCTCAGTATCCGCCTAAAGATGTTGTGGATCGAAGCGTGGTAATGAAATGTTTCCCGGAAAATGATAACAGAAGAATAAATACGACATGGACCAATGTGCGTTGCTTTGATATTGTAGGATGGTTTGATTCGGTATTTAATAAATGATATGTAACTATTCAGAACCATGCAAAACTGCTCAAAATATTTTGCTTGCAAAGAATATTATGAGCAGTTTTATATGGCGAAGTAACAACATGAGCAAAAGAAAAGCCTTGAAAAGGCGATTTTGCGAATGGTGTTCTGAA
>JAZLIP010000058.1:0-9042 GCA_045617445.1 Lachnospiraceae bacterium
GATGATGTAAGGAAGCTCCATGAGAAGGTAGTTTTCCAGCTTAATGATACACATCCGACAGTTACTGTTGCCGAATTAATGCGTATCTTGATGGATGACTACAATTTAGGTTGGGATGAAGCGTGGGCTGTTACCACCAAAACTTGCGCTTACACTAACCATACAATAATGTCCGAAGCTCTTGAGAAATGGCCAATTGAATTGTTCTCAAGATTGCTTCCGCGAATCTATCAGATTGTTGAAGAAATAAACAGAAGATTTATCGATGAAATCCGCGCAAAATATCCCGGCAACGAAGAAAAAGTTCGCAAAATGGCAATAATCTACGATGGTCAGGTTAAAATGGCTCATCTTGCAATTTGTGCCGGTTTCTCAGTTAACGGTGTTGCAAGACTTCATACCGAAATTCTCAAGAATCAGGAATTGAAAGATTTCTACGAAATGATGCCTAAAAAATTCAACAACAAAACAAACGGTATTACTCAGAGAAGATTCCTTCTTCACGGAAATCCGTTACTTGCAGAATGGGTTACCAACAAGATTGGGGATGACTGGATTACAAATCTTCCCAAGATTAGCGATTTAAAGGTTTATGCCGATGATACCAAGGCTCAGCATGAATTCATGAATATTAAACACAAAAACAAAGTCAGACTTGCTGAATATATTCTCGAAAACAACGGAATTGAAGTTGATCCAAGATCAATCTTTGATGTGCAGGTTAAGAGACTTCACGAATACAAGAGACAGCTTCTTAACATTCTTCACATAATGTACTTGTACAACGAGATTAAAGAACATCCGGAAATGGATTTCTATCCGAGAACTTTTATTTTTGGTGCCAAGGCCGCTGCCGGATACAGGAATGCCAAGCTTACGATTAAGCTCATTAACACCGTTGCAAATGTGATAAACAACGATGCTTCAATTAACGGCAAAATCAAAGTTGTATTCATCGAAGATTATCGTGTTTCCAACGCTGAATGGATTTTTGCCGCAGCTGATGTTTCCGAACAGATTTCAACTGCCAGCAAGGAAGCTTCAGGAACCGGTAACATGAAATTCATGCTTAACGGTGCTGTTACAATCGGTACAATGGATGGCGCAAACGTAGAAATTGTTGAAGAAGTCGGCGAGGAAAATGCTTTCATCTTCGGTCTTTCTTCTCAGGAAGTTATTGATTTCGAAAACCATGGAGGATACAATCCTCAGGAAATATTTAACAATGATGCCGATATCAGAAAGGTTCTTATGCAATTGATTAATGGTTACTATATGCCGGAAGAACCTGAAATGTTTAGAGATTTATACAACTCTCTGCTTAATACACAATGTACTTCAAGAGCAGATACATACTTTATCCTTAAAGACTTTAAGTCCTATGCTGAAGCTCAGAAGAAGGTTGAAGCAGCTTACAAGGATACTAACAAGTGGGCTAAGATGGCAATTCTTAATGTTGCCTGCTCAGGTAAATTTACTTCTGACCGTACAATCAAGCAGTACGTAGATGAAATCTGGCATCTTGATAAAGTAACAATCAAAAAATAATAAAAGATAAAAATAATTTTATTCGAGCTAAAAAAACAGGTTATCGCCAAATGACGATAACCTGTTTTCATAATAATCACTTATCATTAAGCTTTACTGCCCGTAATATTCGGTAAACAAATCCCATACGTAATCTTCCGCATAAGCAATTTGCCATGCCGCAACCCCGGCAATATTTCTCTCTTTCATTGCTTCTAATTTGACTGTTAATGAATCTTTGTCTTCCAACCATATCTTATTTGTATTATTACCCTTTTTCCATTCCACGTAATTTTGAGCGGTTTCTTCATCCCAAACAATGGATGCCCCCGAATTCTTAGCAAGATTTATTGCATCCTGCATAGCAAGATTAGTAACCACAAGCTTATATGGAATGATATCATCCTCTACATCACCTTCCAAACCCCCGCTACCTGCATCAGTTGCAAGGTCCACTTCGGTTTGTTCTGCCTCAAGAGCTTCCCTTTCGGTAGCCAGCTCTTGTTCGGTTTTTGGAGTTTCTGTCCACATTCTTGTATATAACGGAACACCATTTATTATTTTACTTGCAGGTACATCAGCAATCGTATTATCAAGCCCATCCTTAACATATCCTATTGATGCCACCGAACCGCTGACCTTAGATCCGTTATAATGCTCATCGTATCCCATGATTATTACATAATCGGCAAAAACACCCTGCTCCTTGCGATTGTAGAAGTCATTAAAGCCCTTAGGAACATAATTATCTACCGATAAAACAATTCCATTTTCCCTGCAGGCAATAGACATTTCTCTTACAAACTGAACAAAATGCTCACCCGATTCACTCGGAATAGACTCAATATCAAGATTAATTCCGTCAAGATTATATTCGCTTGCATAGGAAAGCAATGTTGATATCATATCCGCTCTTTTGGATGCTTTGGAGAATATTTCCAAAGAGCTTACCTCTAAATGTTGCAAATTATCGAACACGCCCCAAACTTTAACCCCATTCACATGGCAAGTATCAACATACGATTTGGAACCTATTGATTTAATAGTTCCGTTGTCATCCGTAACGGTAAACCATGTCGGTGCAATAACATTCATTCCTTTGGAATTGGCAAGCCATTCATTAATTCCGCTGTTTGCTTCCGTAGACATAACATTGTTCCATCCAAGAATAATCGGTTCATCATATCCGTTAAACGGCATCACCTCTTCCGCAACCTCGGTAGCAGGCGTCTCAACCTCTTCGCGAACATTACCCAGGTATTTGTTTTCAATATATCCAAAAATCAAATCCTCTGACTGCACCTTCGTCCATTCCTCACCCTCGGAAATCACATATACTTTATCTCCGGGCTTCATCTCACGAGCAATGGCGCTCTTCTTGTTATCGGAAACTCTGATTGCCATTTTCTTATCTACTACATCAGCAACCTTCCTACTACCCCACTGGGTTTTAAGACACATTCTGTATGGTTCACCATTTCCGCCAAAAATATCGCAGGACAAATTATAGTATTTCTTAAGGAAATCAATAGCCATATAATCCGTATCACCAAGTCTGATAACAGGAACATAATCAAAACTCTCGGTATTTCCTTTATAAACACAACTCATTTCCGAAATTTTAACACTGTCAACGCTGTCTGCTCTGGTATATAAGTAAGAATCTGTCTCAACATCATAGTAAAATCTGTCACAATAATTTTCTCTTACTTCACCAATTGACAGATACGCCTTACCATCCTTCATAAGAACGGTATTTTCAAGCAGTTCACCATCCATAACCATTGCTGCTTTGCCTTCATCGGAAACACCAAAATAATCAAACAAATTCTTTGTTTCCGAAGAATACTTAAGGCTGTCAAGCATTCCCGATTTAAGGGCTACCACAACGACAATAACCAATACAACAATCGCAATCAATGTAGGAATCAATGTTTTAAAGAATTCATTTCGACGTTGTTTTCTTGAAACTTTCTTATGTTTCACATTTTTGCTTCCACCGCCACCCACATTAACGTTTCGGTTTCCATTCACGTTTCTGTTTCCGTTGCCATTCATATTAACGTTTCGACCATAAGAAGCATTTCCGTTTCGGCTGCCGTCCATATTAACGTTTCGGCCATAAGAAGTATTTCCGTTTCTGTTGCCGTCCATATTAACGTTTCGACCATAAGAAGTATTTTCTCCCGAATCACTCCGATTTCTGTCTATATAAACATATTCAGAATTCTGTTTCTTTCTTTTCTTAGATTTGGATCTATCATCACCAAAATCTATAAATTCCAATTCATCATCAAACTTCAAATCAATTAAACTACTAAATATTTAGCTTTTCCTTTCCCTAATTTAATTCGGCAGCAGTTATTTGCCACGCAACTTTAGATTATATCAAAAAAAACCCTATTAGGCAAAGAAACAATAAAACGACTCAGTTGCTGCATAAAGGTCTTTTCTATGCAACCGAGTCGTTTTATTTTTGCAACATGATTCTAATTTTACATTGGCAACCGTATATGTACTTGCATTTGTTATTAGTTACATTTTGTGATACAAATATTGCCAAATGTCCGACGAAGGCTTCCACGCGTGTAAATGTTTAAACAAACCGAATTAAATTACTTACGCATTTCCCATATGAAGAAAAGTATGCTTTGTGAACTTTATCTTCCAACATGAATAAAAGAAAAATACATTTCACAAACTCTGTCTTTCATCACAAATTAAAGACCGTTACACTTCACAAACCTTATCTTTTACAGGAATTAAAGAAATATTGGAATTATAACTGAGTATAATCTGATAGTTGAAATAAATCCAACCAAGAATCCACTAAGTGGATAAGAGTGTATATTCTAACGAATAACACTAGAAAAAAACACATATATGGCTTAAAATATAAATATGAATAGATGTTACTTCAAGCCGACCCTCCTTCCGTTACCGATTACGAAGGAAGCCTTCGGGTAGTATATTAATCTATTTATCATAATTAATCAATAATTTTTCTCGATTTTTATTTTTTTAGTAATTATTACCATTTATTCGAGCAAAAATCATGTGAATAAACCGTGAATTTTTGTTTATATCTATTATTGACTTATTAACATTTCTCGATATATTATATATCACAATATATTACAGTTTAAATTATGCTTTATTTTTCTTTTGGAAACGAAGATTAGTATTCAACTTAGATTAAAACACTTACTGTTTTGATCAGAAACGTAATTTGATAGCAAATACATTGCAGAAGTGATTTCGCATGATTTTTGCTTGTTACTC
The DNA here is from genome assembly GCA_045617445.1 of Lachnospiraceae bacterium. GTDB lineage: Bacteria > Bacillota > Clostridia > Lachnospirales > Lachnospiraceae > UBA2868. The sequence goes on from JAZLIP010000058.1 coordinate 4,810, forward strand.
TTTGGGAACTAAACAGTACCAAAACAATATCCGGTGACGCGTTGTGATACAATTTCCCGTAAATACATGTATGAAAGGATGTGAGACTATGAAACTGGAAAAAATTAACGACAATCAAATACGTTGCACTTTGACGAAAGCCGATCTTGCCGACAGACAGCTTAAAATCAGCGAACTGGCTTACGGAACTGAAAAGGCCAAGAGGCTTTTTCGAGACATGATGCAGCAAGCATCTTATGAATTCGGTTTCGAAGCCGACGACATCCCATTGATGATAGAAGCTATTCCTATTTCCGGCGAATCGATACTTTTGATTATTACGAAGGTTGAAGATCCGGAGGAATTGGATACAAGGTTTTCTAATTTTGCTCCATCAATTACCGGAGAGGACGATTCCTTCCCTCTAGGTCGAGGCTCTTCACACAAACCACTTGATTTTGACACGTTTCAGGATTTAATCAGGCGTTGTGCAGACAACCCTTCGGAAATTGGGAATTTTGAGGATTTTAAAAATCTTCTGAAGAACGTTTCGGATGCTTCCGTGCTCGAAGAAACAGCTTTCGAAGAGTCAGAAGTCGATGATTGTAAATCCGAATCTGAGCTTATTAAGGCTTTTGCTTTCTGCAAGCTCAAAGAAATTGAGGATTTTTCCAAAATTGCAGTTAATTGCTTTACCGGTTCAAGTTGGTTATACAAAGACAAGAAGAACCACCGTTATCTCTTGTATATATCTCAGAAACCGGAAGCGAAGAATGATTTCTATCGTATCTGTAATATATGTACCGAATACGGCAAAGTTGTTAAGGGTACACTTCCCGATATGGATTATCTCAATGAACAGGGCTGTTTGATTATCAATGGAAACGCAATTGAGCAAATGGCTAAGGCAAGCAGTTAATTAAAGGGGAAACAGAGTAGGCTCTGTTTCCCCTTTATCAATTTCTTCGTTCCACGATTAAATATTCCTATAATTCATTAATCTTAGCCATAAGTTCATCAATGTTCATTCCATGAACCATTGCTGCATCAGCAAGGCTTTCACCCTGAGCTGAAGGACATCCAAGGCAATGCATACCCATTTCCATAAGAATCGGTGCTACATTCGGATTAGTGCGAAGAATTTCGCCTATTGTCATATCTTTACTGATTTCAGCCATTTCAATACCTCCTAAAACTATATTTAAACTACCTTTCAAAAGATTAGCATTATTTATAAATTTAATCAATCCATAAATATTTTCTTCTTTTACTCAACATGTGGTAAAGTTGCTCACAAAATGTTGTACATTGCTTATTTTTCCGCAATTTTCACCGCGCGTGTACGCAAAAAAGAACAGTTTAATTCTTGACTTGTATACATGATTTTCATATAATCAAAATTGACACTTGTAGTGTAACTTCCAACGTGAATACGTTGGATTAATTTAATCATAATATAGGAGGCATTTAAATGAGATCAGAATGGAATGGTTTCGTAGGTGGCAAATGGGAAAACGAAGTTGATGTTCGTGACTTTATCCAGAAGAACTACACACCTTATGATGGTGATAGTGAATTCCTTGCAGGACCTACACAGAACACAAAAGACTTATGGGCACAGGTTCTTGAATTACAGAAACAGGAACGTGCAGCAGGCGGAGTACTTGACATGGATACAAAGGTTGTATCTACAATCACTTCACATGGTCCTGGCTATTTAGATAAAGACAAGGAAACAATTGTAGGTTTCCAGACAGACAAGCCTTTCAAGCGTTCACTTCAGCCTTATGGTGGTATCCGTATGGCAGAGAAGGCTTGCTCAGATAACGGTTATGAAGTTGATCCTGAAATTTCAGAATTCTTCTCAACACATCGTAAAACACACAACGCCGGTTGTTTTGATGCATACAATGCAGAAATGAGAGCTTGTCGTTCAGCTCATATTATTACAGGTCTTCCGGATGCTTACGGACGTGGACGTATCATCGGTGACTACAGAAGAGTTGCTCTTTACGGTATTGATTACCTTATTGAAGACAAGCTGGCTCAGAAGGATTCTACAGGACGTGTTATGACAGATGATGTTATCCGTCTTCGTGAAGAATTATCAGAGCAGATGGTTGCTCTTAAGATGATGAAAGAAATGGCTGCTTCTTACGGCTGTGACATTTCAAAGCCTGCAACTAACGTACAGGAAGCTATCCAGGCAACATACTTCGGATATCTTTGCTCAGTTAAGGAACAGAATGGTGCTGCTATGTCTCTTGGACGTACATCTACATTCATTGACTGTTATGCAGAGCGTGACCTTAAGAACGGTACATTTACAGAAGAACAGATTCAGGAATTCGTTGATCACTTTATCATGAAGCTTCGTTGCGTTAAATTCGCTCGTACACCTGAATACAATCAGATTTTTGCCGGCGATCCTGTATGGGTGACCGAATCAATCGGTGGTGTTGGTGTTGTCGGACGTCATATGTTTACAAAGATGAGCTTCCGTTATCTTCATACTCTTGAAAACCTTGGTGCAGCTCCTGAGCCAAACCTTACAGTTCTTTGGTCAACAAGACTTCCACAGAACTTCAAGAAATTCTGTGCTAGAATTTCTATTACAACATCTTCAATCCAGTATGAGAACGATGACCTTATGAGAGTTACACATGGTGATGACTACGGTATTGCTTGTTGTGTATCATCAATGAGAATCGGTAAGGAAATGCAGTTCTTTGGCGCACGTGCTAACCTTGCTAAGTGCTTACTTTACGCTCTTAACGGTGGTATTGATGAGAAGACAAAGAAGCAGGTTGGACCTAAGTATCGTCCTTTCGCAGGCGATGTTCTTGATTATGATCAGGTTTGGGATCTCTTCAAGGATATGGTTGAATGGCAGGCTGATGTTTACGTTAATACACTTAACGTAATTCATTATATGCATGACAAGTACTGCTACGAAAGAGCAGAGATGGCTCTTCATGACAGAGATGTTAAGAGATATTTTGCTACAGGTATTGCAGGACTTTCAATCGTTGCTGACTCTTTCTCAGCTATGAAATATGCTAAGGTTGAAGTTATTCGTGATGAAGATGGAATTATCTCTGACTTCAAGATTACAGGTGACTTCCCTAAATATGGTAATGATGATGACCGTGTTGATACAATCGCTCAGAATGTTGTTCATATGTTCATGACAGCAATCAGAAGACATCATACTTACAGAAATGGTGTTCCTACAACATCTATTCTTACAATTACTTCAAACGTAACTTATGGTAAAGCTACAGGTAATACACCTGACGGACGTCGTGCAGGACAGCCGTTTGCTCCGGGTGCTAACCCAATGCACGGTCGTGATACTCATGGTGCTGTTGCATCACTCGCATCAGTATCTAAGCTTCCATTCAAGGATGCTCAGGATGGTATTTCAAATACATTCACAATCATTCCTGGTGCTCTTGGTAAAGAAGACAAGGTATTCGCAGGCGATATCGAGCTTGACTTGAACAAATAATTTTGATTTCTAATATTCTGTATGGAGGTGCTTACGTGGACGACAACAAGAAGATTGATGATTTAGTAGCTTTCTTGGATGGTTCAATGAACAAAGGCGTAGGTCATATTAATGTTGATACCGATTCAGAGCAGCAAACTGACTTGAACATTGAAACAATGGGATGTACCGATTGTTCAAGAACGCCTCTTGCATGTAGCGTTCCCACTCTTCATCAGGGATTAGATGATTACAAATAACACTAATTGATTTTCGAAAGGAGGAATTTATCATGGCAGCAAATCAGCAGCAGATTGATAATCTTGTATCATTATTAGATGGATATGCAACAAAGGGTGGACATCACCTTAATGTTAACGTATTAAACAGAGACACATTATTGGATGCTCAGGCTCATCCTGAGAATTATCCTCAGTTGACAATCCGTGTATCAGGATACGCTGTTAACTTCATTAAGTTAACACCTGAACAGCAGGCAGACGTTATCTCACGTACATTCCATGAGGCAATCTAATTAAGATTGGTCTTATAATAAAAACCCGGCGGGTTATTGATAAACCGCCGGGTTTTTATTATATTCGTATTTACTACCGAAAACCATTTATTTTGGTAACTATTCAGAACACCATTCGCAAAATCGCCTTTTCAAGGCTTTTCTTTTGCTCATGTTGTTACTTCGCCATATAAAACTGCTCATAATATTCTTTGCAAGCAAAATATTTTGAGCAGTTTTGCATGGCTCT
>JAZLIP010000059.1:0-4462 GCA_045617445.1 Lachnospiraceae bacterium
AAGAATATTATGAGCAGTTTTATATGGCGAAGTAACAACATGAGCAAAAGAAAAGCCTTGAAAAGGCGATTTTGCGAATGGTGTTCTGAATAGTTACGTAATATTTTAAATTGTTATGTCCCGTAGCGGGACGGACATCTATGACTGCGATATAGTAAATAATACAGAAAGAATGGAGGTAGAAGAATGGGTCAGATAGTTTCAGAAGGAATTACGTTTGATGACGTTTTGCTTGTTCCCGGATATTCAAATGTAATCGGAAATCAAGTAGACGTAACTACGAATTTAACGAAACAAATTAAGCTTAATATCCCTATGATGAGCGCGGGGATGGACACCGTAACAGAACATAGGATGGCAATTGCAATGGCCAGACAGGGTGGAATCGGAATTATTCACAAAAACATGTCGATTGAAGAGCAGGCAGAAGAGGTGGATAAGGTCAAACGATCTGAAAACGGTGTAATCACGGATCCATTTTCATTATCTCCCGAACATACATTGAAAGATGCTGATGAATTGATGGCGAAGTTCAGAATTTCAGGTGTTCCCATTACCGAAGGTAGAAAATTGGTGGGAATTATTACAAATCGTGATCTCAAGTTCGAAACAGATTATTCTAAGAGAATCAAAGAGTGTATGACTTCTGAAAATTTGATTACGGCCGAAGAGGGAATTACACTTGATGAAGCAAAGGAGGTTCTTGCAAAGGCAAGAAAAGAAAAACTCCCTATCGTTGACAAGAATTTCAATCTCAAAGGGTTAATTACAATTAAAGATATTGAGAAACAGATTAAATATCCTTTGTCTGCAAAGGATGCTCAGGGTCGTTTGTTATGTGGTGCCGGTGTCGGAATTACTGCTAATGTTCTTGAAAGAGTAGAAGCATTGGTTAAATCAAAGGTTGACGTAATTGTTCTTGATTCTGCACACGGACATTCTGAAAATGTATTAAAATGTGCACGTATGATAAAGGATGCTTTCCCAGAATTGCCTCTTATCGGTGGTAATGTTGCAACAGGTGAAGGAACTAAGGCATTGATTGATGCCGGAGTTGACGCTGTTAAGGTTGGTATTGGCCCAGGTTCGATATGTACGACACGTATTGTGGCCGGTATAGGTGTTCCACAGGTTTCTGCTATTATGAATTGCTACGAAGTTGCTAAACAATATGGTATTCCGATTATTGCTGATGGCGGAATCAAGTACTCAGGTGATATGACAAAGGCCATAGCAGCGGGAGCCAATGTATGTATGATGGGTTCAATCTTTGCAGGTTGTGATGAAAGTCCCGGAACATTTGAATTGTATCAGGGAAGAAAATATAAGGTTTATCGTGGTATGGGTTCTATTGCGGCAATGGAAAACGGAAGTAAGGATCGTTATTTCCAGAGTAATGCCAAGAAACTTGTTCCGGAAGGTGTTGAAGGACGGGTTGCATATAAGGGAACAGTTGAGGATACTATATTCCAGCTTATCGGAGGAATCAGATCAGGTATGGGATACTGTGGTACGCCTACGATTGAAGACCTTAAGGAACGTGGCAAGTTTGTGAAGATTTCAGCAGCTGCACTTAAGGAAAGTCATCCGCATGATATTCATATCACCAAGGAAGCGCCAAACTACAGTCTTGATGAATAGTTTGTGTTTATCGTTGATTCACGTAAAATAGACAGTGAATAGACAAATTGAGTAGGAGATATGTTTGAAATGCTTAAGAATATAGCAAAGGAATTTGACTGCGCCTTGCAGAAAAAGAGTGTTCTTTATTATGTAATTGGTGTACTTGTTATATGCGTCTTGGGAAATGTTGCGGTTGTTGCATTTCGGACGATTTACGGTAACAATGAAGGAACATACGGGTATAATATTTTGGAATATGCTACGTGGTCGTTTATCCTGCCTTATTTATCCTGCATTTATATTGCTGATACTGTATTTGACAATGATTGTCCCTGCCTGTACGATAAGGATGGTAGCGCGGATGGGCTTTCGGGAATTAAAAGGTATTTAGCAAAGGTTATTGCGGCACTTTTACTTGCACTGACGTATGTGATGTTTTGCATCGTTGTTTTTCTCGGAGTGACTCTGGCTTTTCAATTTAAAGATGGTTTGATGACTGCCGAAGCGGTACGTGTTTTCGCTGAAAAATTGTTTCTGGCAATGCCATTATGGATGGCAGGAATTTGTATCGGGATGATGTTTTTATCCTTCTTTCCAAAGAAGAGTTTGGCATATGTTTTGTATTTTGTCTGCACTCTTTTAGTGCCGCAAACGATTATTTTTCTTGCTAAAGATCCTATGGGACTTGAGGTTTGTAAGTTTCTCCGAAAGGGATTAATCTCATATAGCTTTAGCCTTATACCGTATCCTTCAAATCCGGACAGGAATATATATACAATTGTATTAATGGGATTTGTTTACGCGGTTCTTTTCACTGTAATTGGCGTTGCGCTTTCAAACAGGAAAAAGATAAATAGTAAATAATGACTAATAACAAAACAAGTTGCGGTTAAATCGCAACTTGTTTTGTTATTGAAGAAGTGTTCTTTTTGGGGGCTCTTGTGACAAAATGAGTTGAAGATTTTACAAATATAATGTATCATTAATAAAGGTGGGTTTTGGTAAAGGATGAGTAAGTATGTTGTCAAACAGTATGGATGGGAAAAGTATATCTTCATTGGCGCAACGGGTAGATATTGATACAAGATGGTTGCAGGGATTGCAGGATTATTTCTGCAGTGTGGTTAATGTGTTCTTGTTTATGGTGGATGAAGACGGAAACATGATTACGGATATGTCCGGCAATAAAGCGGAAATAAGTAGGATTTCCGCTATTATATCTGATGCCCAGTTGGAACGAATGCTTGCCCGAATTGTTCGTTCAAATGTCGAAGAACAGATAGTTGAATTTACAGAATTTTCAAATGTAAAGATTGCAACTGTTGCTGCAAAGGTGCCCGGTGCTCAGACTGTATGTTGGGTTGCCCTTGGCGTCATTGAGGGAATTGAGGATGATGATTCTCTTTTAAATATCAAATATAAAATTGACAATAAAGCTTTTGATGATTCTATAGATTTTCTTCGTGTTATTTCTAAAAAGGTTTATACAACCACATTTCTTCGTGTAAATGCTGTGGCAGAATCTGTTAAGAGTAAATCAGCCGAGCTTGAAATGCTCCATGAACTTCGTAAATCGGAATTTATGACGGATATAGTTTCACTTCTTGACAGCGAGGAATCCTTTGAAGAAATTTGCGAACAACTGATTCGATATGTCGGTAAGTTCGCAGATATTCCGTATGCTTATGTTGTACGACCGAATATTAACGGTTTAAATATGGATGTGTTGGGTTCATATTCAAAAGAGGGAAAAGAATCGTTACTTGATAAAGTTAATGTTCCGGATTTGCTTAAGTATTTAAAGAATGTCGGCGATAAGGCGTCTGTTATTTCATACAGAACAAAAGTGGAAACTGAATTTAGAAAATGGCTTACGTCAATTTCGGTTACGGCTGTGGTTGCTATGCCTGTATCAGCGACCAAGCCAAACAGACATGTGGCAATGTATGTGATTTTTGCAGAAACAGCTCTGGGACGCTTGTGGAGTCATGAGGAAACCAAGCTGTTTGGTGATGCGCAACGAATTCTTCAGAGTATTTTGGAAAAGAGAATTCAGAAAAATTCACTTGCAAGTTCCTACAGATCGCTGGAATCAATTCTTGATAATGTCGGTTCCGCAATTTATGTTCGTGATATTGAATCAGGACAGATTCTTTTTTCAAATCGTTTGTTTAGGAATTCTTTTGCCAGTGAAATGCAAGACGGTACGATAGAAAGTCTTTTTGAACGTGAGGTTAAATACAATTCCAATGTATCTTGTTGTGAAGTTGAATATCGCAAAAAACATAGATGGTATGATATGAATTCGACGTATATAAAATGGGTTGACGGGAGTCAGGTTTTGCTTTACTCATTGCTTGATATTACCGAGAAGAAATTATATCAGCAGAAAATCGAACAACAGGCCAATAATGATTTCCTTACGGGATTATATAACAGAATGAGCTGTGAACGTGATTTGATGCGTTATATTGATGAAGCTAAGCAAAATCACAGCAAGGGTGCTCTTTTGTATCTTGATTTGGATGATTTCAAACATATTAATGATGGACTCGGACATCAATACGGAGATGTACTTCTTAAGGCAATTGCACATTGTCTGCAACGTATTGACGGTGTGGAACACACCTGTTACCGTATGGGTGGTGATGAGTTTATTATTATCGTTCCGCATACAAGCTATACGAAATTTGATGAAATTATTGAAGAAATAAGAGTTGTTTTCAACAAACCATGGTTCCTTAAGGGTGCGGATTATTACTGTACGACAAGCATGGGCATTGTTACGTTTCCGGATGAGGGTGATTCTGTACAAGATATAATTAAGAAAGCTGATATT
>JAZLIP010000060.1:0-2952 GCA_045617445.1 Lachnospiraceae bacterium
ATTATGGCAGATTATTTCTTTATTTGTTCAGGTAGCAATGTTAATCAGGTTAAAGCAATATGTGATAATATACATGAGAAAATGTCTTTGCATAAAAAAATGCCGAATCAAATAGAAGGATATGATTCGGCAAATTGGATTCTGATGGATTACGGTGATTACGTAATTCACATTTTTGATAGCGAAAGTCGTGAATTTTATAATCTTGAAAGAATCTGGTGTGACGGGAAAATCGTACAGTAACGTAAATACTACATTTTCCTGAATACCCCAAATACTTTACCAATAATTTGACAGTCAGTTACAATAATAGGATCCATAGCGTCATTCTCCGGTTGAAGGCGTATGTGATCCTTTTCTTTATAGAAAGTCTTTACAGTGGCGGAATCATCTATAAGTGCCACTACCACATCACCATTCTTGGCGTAATTGCAACATTCCACAAATACCTGATCGCCGTCCATAATTCCGATGTTAATCATGCTTTCGCCTTTGACTTTGAGGGCAAAAACCTGATTGTTCGGAACGATTTCCATAGGAAGCGGAAAATAACCTTCAACATTTTGCTCGGCAAGAATAGGCAAACCCGCGGCAACCTGTCCGACGATTGGAATGCTTGTCATTTCCTGTCTTACGATATTGAAGCTATCATCAACAATTTCAATCGCACGCGGTTTGGACGGGTCACGTTTAATGACCCCTTTCTTCTCGAGTGCTGCCAAATGAGCATGCACGGAGGAAGTTGATTTAAGGTCTACCGTTTCACAAATTTCACGAACCGTGGGCGGATAACCTTTAGCAAGGATTTGCTGCTTAATATAGTCAAGAATTTGTTGTTGTTTGGCAGTAAGTCGGTCGTTGTTCATATATATTTCCCTCCTGATAATAAGACAGCCTAAGCAGTTGAAATGCCGGCATTTATTCATATTACTTATAAGCTTGTTGATGTAAGCAGTAGTCAAAACACTTGCTGTTTTGAACGTGAAAATGTGATTCGATAGCAAAAACGTATCTTGTTTACTGTCGGTCAGTACTGAACAGTAACATAAGTTTAGTTATACGGTTCGAATTGACATTGAATAAAAAGCGCACAAATGTTCTGTAATGATTATAGCACCATGCCAAATCCTAATCAACAAAAAATTTGTTCGATATCAAAAATAAATCTTACTAGTCACAGTAATGTTTAAAATAAATAAATATAAATTTCTTATTGACAACTCGAATAAATGTTCGTATAATCAAAACAGAACAAATGTTCTAAGGAGGCGACGAGATGTATTCATATTATGATGACAGAAAATATTATAATCAGAAACAGGTTATTAAACGCAGACGCGAAATTCATCGTCAGAAAAGCTGTATTGTATTAACTGCTTTGCTATTGAGTATTTTTATGAGCGTATTTTTATTCGGAAGATTGACCTTTGCAAATTCAAAGGCTGATTTTAATGAAATGCATAAATATTTCACCTGTGCTGCAATATATAGAAATGACACATTGGATTCATTTGTGGAGAAGTATTATTCCGAAGAATGGGAGAGCAGTGATGACTTAAAGAAGGAAATTATGCATATAAATCATATAAACGATGACTCCGAATTGATACCCGGAAATTATCTTACTGTTCCATATTATCGTTAAGTTTCACACTTCATTATTGCCCCGTGCTTTCCCCCTAAAGCATGGGGCACGATTTTGAACAAATCCAATTGTTACGATTCGGTGTCTTTTTCGCGTAACTTTACTACATTAGCAGCAGCTTTCCTTCGCGCTTCGTCTTGAGCGGCGTAATGCTTTTTGGTAGTATTTACGTCTTTGTGTCCAAGAATATCGGCAACAAGGTAAATATCGCCTGTTGCCTGGTAAAGGCTTGTGCCGTACGTGCTTCGCAATTTGTGTGGTGTGATTTTCTTAAGTGTGATTACCGATTCGGAGTATTTCTTGACCAATTTCTCAACACTTCGTACTGTTAGACGCTTATTTTGTAAAGACAGAAACAACGCGTCTTCGTTACCTGATTCGGGAATGATGTGTTTGCGGAGTTCAAGATAGTTGATTAGCGCGTCGTGTACTTCATCACCAAAGTATACAATGGCTTCGTAACCACCTTTTCTACGAATCAAAATGCCGTTATTTTTGAAGTCAACATCTTTGACATTTAGGCCGACGCACTCGGAAACACGAATTCCGGTACCTAGTAGTAGCATCATTAATGCAAAATCACGTACTTTTGTTTTCTTGTGAAATTCTAATTGTTTTTTTGTTAAATTGTTTCCGTTCTCAACACAATCAAGCAATTTGCTTACTTCATCGGAATCGAGACGAATGATTTCTTTTTGATGAAGTTTAGGCATTTGAACTAATGCCGCAGGATTTTTTTCAATCATTTCGGATTTATAGAAGAAATTATACATGCTCTTTAATGATGCAAGCTTTCTTTGCTTTCCACGTTCATCATTGGTAATTTCTTCATTATCTTTGATGTAGTAGGAGAGAAAGTCCATATATTCAAGAATATCAATGGGTTTAATCATGTCAAGTATTTCAATTGGAATGTCCGGAATGTCCATTTTCCTGCAAATAGCGTTAGTTTCGTGCAAAAATTCGAAGAAGATATGTAAATCATACGCGTAAGCAAGACGTGTACGCGTTGAAGTTGTATCTTTGATTCCGAGAAAGAAAGACTTACAGAATGAGGGAAGAGTGGTTAGCAATTCCCTTAATCTAAGGAGATTCTTTTTATTTACTTGTTCGTGATAATTGCTACTTTTTATTTCTGTCATAGTACTTGTCTTCTATTGATTGTGAAAAAAATAACAAAGCAATAAATTGCTTTAAAACAATGAAAAATGGTAACTATTCAGAGCCATGCAAAACTGCTCAAAATATTTTGCTTGCAAAGAATATTATGAGCAGTTTTATATGGCGAAGTAACAACATGAGCAAAA